>JAFGSU010000471.1 GCA_016934435.1 Candidatus Zhuqueibacterota bacterium
CTTGTCATGAATACCGTCGAGGATCTATTACTCGCCGAGCGTACCCAAAATCTCAATGACAAATATTTCCTCCTGTGCTGGCGTCTTTCGGTGGAACCCAAGAAAAGCCTTATCACGCTTCGTTTTCAAGTAAAAGACCAAATCTGTAAATTGGACAACAGCATACCAGGCGATGTTCCGACCGTAAAAGAGGTGCGGGACAACTGCCAGACTGCAGTGTTTTGGGAAAGACTCGAAAAGGCTATCACAGAACGGGAAGGCAAATTCCTGGCATTAGACAGGGTATTACCGGTTCCCCTTCTCATTTCGGGAGGAATATTTATCCTGGATTCCGTTGGCGGGCAGATAACCGCTGAAGGTATGAGACTACCGGCCACGCGAACGCTTGTTCCCCTTTTAGAAAAAGATCCGGCGAGCAAAACAGACGCCGGCAGGTTGACCACACCGGCTGGTAGAATGGATATCCTCGATTTGCGCCAGGTTTGTTACATGGAATTGTGCGAGGAGATGATCTTCTATGGTGTATCACCCGAAGGCCACCAGCCCAAAATATATGCTGTTGTCCCATTTGAGCTCAAAGATGTAAAACGGCGGACTCTGTTGCGCTTATTGGAAAAGAATGTCACAATTCCGGTTATCAACCAGGAAAGGATTGAAAAGGAATCGAAATTACCGGAGCGAGATATAAGTCTGGTCGAGATCATACCCCCATCAGATATCAGTTTGCCAAGAGAACATTGCTGGAGAGTCGAAATCTACCTTAACGGATATTGTCAATCAGTTTGCGAGAATGTCATCGTCATTCCGGATCGTCGCAATGGTACGCTCGAATTTCGGTTGGCCTGTTATGCCGACATAACCGGCAACCCTTCAGCCGAGGCGCCTTTTTGCAACAAGGGCAACAAACAGGTCGGCCGCCTCATGGGCATAGCGGACGGAGACGGTTTTTCACGTCGACCCTTTCTCATCTCAGCAAAAGAATTCTGTCGATATTACCAGCGCATGCAGGCGCGCAATCAGGATGAATTACTCAAGTATCTCATGGAATCACAGCATGATGCCGTTGAACTCGTAGCTGCGGGAGCCCCGGGCAACGGCCGATTCGAAAGCTTTGGCAGTAAATTGCCGGTCCTGCCGTTGACAACATCTGTGAGTGAACTGGCTAAACTACTACCTCTCATGCTTTAACCGGCTGAGGGATATGGGACTCTTACCTGAATTGATATTTTCACAAAATTAATGCGAAAATCGGCAATGTTTAATTGAATCGTCGATTTAAGCGCAAAAATACAAGTATAACAATCCATTAATTAGATGTAAGGTCAGGCCCTGCAATTTAAACAATGCGTGTTGCCAGAAATATTTCGCGCCGAATATCCCCTGCGTTCGGCATCCTGCTGATCCTCACCGCCGCAACGGCTGTCAGGCTGTGGGGCATCGACTTTGGTCTGCCGAACGAACGCTGTCGCCCCGATGAAAGCATCATCGTGCAAACCGCATTGGGCCTGGGCCGCGGCGACCTGAATCCACATTTTTTTTACTATCCTTCCCTGTTTTTCTATGTCCTCTTTTTTTTCTATGGACTTTATTACCTCTATGGCCGGCTCACGGGCGCCTTTCAAAATCCCCTCGATGTCGCTGTACAATACTACATGGATCCTACTGTTTTTTATTTGATCCCCCGACTCTTATCCGTTTTCTCTGGCGTAGTGACCGTCTATCTAATCTATAAAATATGCGACAGGTTCATCAATCGGCGCGTCGCCCTGATTGCGGCCATGCTTCTGGCGTTGGCGCCATTGCACGTGCGCGATTCTCACTTTGGCGTGACCGATATCTCCATGTGCGCATTCATCATGGCCTCCGTCTGGTTCACCCTGAATTATCACCGGAGCGGGCGATGGCGCCATGCTTTGCTGGCGGCGGCATCAGCCGGTCTGGCTGTATCGACCAAATATAACGGCCTGTTAGCCATGCTGCCCCTCTTTCTCGTACTTTTTTATGCCCGCCGTAAGGAGTTAAAATTCCCGATAAAAGAAATGGCGCTGAAGGGATTCTATCTGTCATTGGTCTTTGTTGCGGTGTTCATTTTAACCTCTCCCTATGCCTTATTGGATTTCCACACGTTTATCAAAGACTTGAGTTATGAATTGCGTCATCTCAGTCAGGGCCATGAGGGCATCCTGTTAGGGCGCGGCTGGCTTCAACATATTCGTTTTTCCCTTTTTCATGGATTGGGGTGGTGGCAGCTGATTGTTTCAGCCGTCGGCATCTTTATTCTCATTCGCCGTTATAAACGTTTTGCGTGGATACTGCTGACGTTTCCGATTGTATATTATCTTTTAATCGGACGTGGATATACCGTATTCGCCAGATATGCTCTGCCCCTTTTTCCGTTCTGCGCCATCACCGCGGCCGCCGCCATAGAGGCATTCAGCGAGCTGTTGGCCAAAAGATTCCCTCGTGCGCCGGTGGCTGCGTTCGCCGTCTTCCTGACCGCCATCATCGTCCTGCCCTCAGCTTGGCGCGTCTTACAGATCGACCGTCTGCTGGCAAAACAGGATAGCCGCCTGGCCGCCGCTGAGTGGATGATGAATCATATCCCCAATGGCGCGTCCATCTATCAGCATGCCTCGGCCTGGGAAAAGGTAAGACTGTACCCCTCTCCCGATTCGCTGCAGCAAATGGCACGGCATTTCGCGGAGATGAATCATAACAGTGACGCCTATATCAGCAGCAGGAGAGCGCTGATCATTAAGACGAAAGGGCTCCCCTATTATGAAACGGCCCATTACGTGAATGATAGCTTCACCATCTGCAACCACACATCGGAGGCGCTTCCGGATTTGATCCTGATCGCACATTCCTTCTACCCCGTTCGGCCGGAGCTCCCGGAACGAATCCAGCGGTTGCTGCAATCAAAGTACCATTTGGCATTTCATGTGCCGGCTGCGGAACCATTTGATGCCCGCAATCGTTATGATTTGCAGGATGCTTTTTTTATTCCTCTGGCCGGGTTTCACAATATCCGGCGCCTCGGGCCGGACCTGTACCTGTATCAAAAAAATGCAGATGGAAAATGAGTGTTTTGCTAATAAATAGGGAGATCAAGGAATAATGAACCTCTATCTCAAACGGTTTGAACACATCATTATCGCCGCCCTGATCGTGATGATGGTTATCATCGTGCTTCTGTCCACTATTGAATTAGGCTGGCTCATACTCAAAGACATTTTCTCACCGCCTTATGTGTTGCTGGACATCAACGAACTGCTGGATATTTTTGGTTTTTTCCTGCTGGTGTTAATCGGCGTCGAATTATTAGAAACTATCAAAGCCTACTTTGTTGAACATGTTGTCCACGTCGAGGTTGTGGTGGAGGTGGCGATGATCGCCATAGCGCGCAAGGTCATCATTCTGGACGTCAAGGAATATGAGCCGATGCAGCTTTTCGGTATCGCGGTCATCATTGCCGCCCTGTCGATCGCGCATTATGTCATCAAATACACACATAGAACCAGGACTGTTCAGAATAAAGAATAAAAACACCAATTCGGCGCCCACAGGTTAAGAGGTCAACCTTGTGGGGCGCATTTAATCCGCTCAGTTCGCGACTTGCAGAATTTAGGAAAAAGATATAAAGAACATTTCCAACTGAAAGGATTGGAGGCACCATGCAAACCCTGATAGGCAAACACTGGCATCATTTGCCTGCGGATGAAGTTATTGAACTCCTGGAAAGCGATCCGGCCGATGGCCTGGACGTTTTTGAAGTAAAGCACCGACAGGACCATTTCGGACCGAATGCGCTGACGCCCAAAAAGGGCAAGAGTCCCTTGCTGCGTTTTTTGCTCCAGTTCAACAATCCGCTCATTCTCATTTTGATCGCCGCCGCCATCATCACGGTACTCATTAAAGATCCGGTGGATGCCGCGATTATTTTCGCCGTTGTCCTCATCAATGCGGTGATCGGTTATATTCAGGAATCCAAGGCGGAAAAAGCGATAGAGGCGCTGGCGCAGGCGATGACGACAGAGGCGGTTGTCGTGCGCAGTGGCCGCGTACAACGCATTTCAGCAGCTGAGCTGATCCCCGGCGACATTGTGCAGCTCCAGGCCGGAAGCAAGGTCCCGGCCGACTTGCGCCTGCTGCGATCACGCGACCTGCAAATCGCAGAGGCCTCTCTCACCGGCGAATCATTGCCGGTACATAAGAACGTCGAAAAAGAGTTGGAACCCGAGACGGTGCTGGCCGAGCGTCATAACATGGCCTACGCCTCGACGATGGTCACAATCGGGCAGGGCAGCGGTATCGTTACCGCCACAGGCGACAGCACCGAAATCGGACGCATTTCCACACTGATTTCCGAAGCCAAGGAGCTGGAAACACCGTTGACGCGTAAAATCGCCCAGTTCAGCCGCATGGTTCTTTACGCCATTCTAGCCCTGACGGTGATCACCTTTCTGGTAGGCATTCTGCGCGGACAATCGGCCGTCGAGACCTTTACAGCTGTAGTAGCCCTGGCCGTGGCCATGATTCCGGAAGGTCTGCCAGCGGCGTTGACGGTAACGCTGGCCATCGGTGTATCGCGGATGGCGCGGCGGCGCGCCATTATTCGCAAGCTGCCCGCCGTTGAAACCCTGGGAAGCGTGACCGTCATATGTTCGGACAAAACCGGCACCCTGACCCAAAATCAGATGACTGTACAGCAAATCCATGTCGGCGCAACCGACTATGCGTTAACCGGAGTGGGATACGAGCCGATCGGAAAGATTCAGCACCACGATCAAATCGCCGAAATCTCCGGTGGACTGCTGCAATGCCTGCAAGCCGGACTTTTGTGTAACGATAGCGTTTTAGTGGAAATGGACGGACAATGGCAGGCCCAGGGCGATCCGACGGAAGTGGCGTTAATTGTCGCAGCCCATAAAGGCGGCCTCACTGAGAAAAAATTAAATCGTCAGTGGCCGCGCCTGGATGCGATTCCGTTCGATTCCAGATACCAGTATATGGCAACCCTGCACAGCTCCGAGGCAGACCGGAGGACGGTGTACGTCAAAGGTGCGGTCGAGGTGATACTGAGTAAATGCGCCACAGCGCTCGACGAATCGGGACAGACTGTAGCGCTCGATCCCAGAGCCGTCAACGATGCCGTGGCGGATATGGCCAAACGCGGTTTGCGCGTACTGGCATTCGCCATGATGCAGCTTCCGAACAATGTAACCGCCATCACACATGAGACCATCGACGCCGGTTTATGTTTTATCGGGCTGCAGGGTATGATTGATCCGCCGCGCCAGGAGGCCATAAGCGCTGTTCGCGCCTGTCAGGATGCCGGCATCCACGTCAAGATGATCACCGGCGATCATGCGCTGACCGCTTCCGCCGTCGCCATGCAAATCGGACTGGCGCAACCATGCCCCGACGGTGCGCCTCCGGGAGATTGCGTACTGACCGGACAGGAAATGGCGGAATATTCCGACGAGCAACTCATTCAGGCGGTGGATGACGTGGCTGTGTTCGCCCGTGTATCGCCCGAACAAAAGTTGCGACTGGTTGAGGGCCTGCAGGCGCGCAACAATGTGGTCGCCATGACCGGCGACGGCGTCAACGACGGCCCCGC
>JAFGSU010000472.1 GCA_016934435.1 Candidatus Zhuqueibacterota bacterium
CCTTATTTGCTTTTTGCGCAATAGTTGGTTTCGGTACTTGTAAATAGCCGCAAGGCAGTAGTGTCGCTAATTGGTAAAATATTTTCATGATACCCGTTAGAAATCGCCATAACTAGTAAAAATCAACCGAAATTGAATAAAAAATGCTCAGGGCAATTTAAAAATAACAGCCTCTGCATCGGCTAAGTGATAATATGAATGATTTTTTTTTGCTCGTTAAAGAATCGCTCAATTTAGGTTATTATAAACTGTAGTTTTGCACTTTTTTAGATAAATAATTGAAAATAAAAGAAATGGCTCTTAACTTTCATTGTAATCCTTTTTATCAAATAAAAAGATGAAAGGAAAGAGCCATGAATAGTATACAACTTCCTAACGAATTTAGCAAGTTACTTTTTGAGCTTAAACCAATTTTTACTAAACCGAGCTTTAAATATTTTAATCCTTTGGCATTCTTTTGGGAAAACCAAGGAAAACGGTTACGGCTGCTGTCAAAATTGCGAAATTGGAGAAACATTTTTCAAATGTCAACCGGTTCATGAGTAGATATTCATGGGATGCATGGCAATTAGGAATTGCTGTTTTAAGATTGATCATCAAGATTCTGAACCTATCTTAAAGTACTTTGACAATCGCCATTGATTCAACGTCATATAAAACAGACTATTATCCTTGTCTGTGATGGCTATTTTGCCAAGAGACTACTTTTGAGAATGTGTATCCAACTGAAAATACCTTTAATAAGCCGGTTACAATCCAATGCTGCTCTTTTCCAGGCTCCAAAGGCAGTAAGGAAAAGAGGACGTCCATCACTTTATGGAATGAGATTACCATCATTATCTAAACTGGCCAAAAGCAAAAAGGGCTTTTTGGAGTTGACATTAAAACTTTATGGCAAAAAACGCCAAGTCCGGGTAAAGCGAGTTGATGCCATTTGGAAACCCGCCGGCCAGATGATTCAAATCCTGATCGTCTATTATAATAACCAAAAGAAGCCGGCGTTCTTCTTTTGCACTGATTTATCTCTCCCTGTAAAAGATATTCTCAGCCGGGTGGCGGCTCGATGGAGTCTGGAAAATATCTTAAAGGATCTCAAAGAACACCTGGGTTGGTCGCATTGGCAATGCCGGGTTGAAAAGGCAGTGAGCCGTTCAGCAACTTTAACCTGTTCTGCTGCCTCCCTTTTAACACTTTGGAGTTTGAAGCAGGCATCACAAAGGCAACAAGAGCTATGGGATCCTTTACCCTGGTATACTCATAAAACATCCCCAAGTATGAAGGATATGATTGAACAACTTCGTGCCAGGATTTTGGATACAACATTTTATGCAATTAATCACCAATGCAAGACAATAGCAGAAAAAGAACGAGCGATATGCACTCTTTTTAGATTCGCTGCCTGATTTTGCTAAGATTAGCCCAAAAAACTAACAGTTAAATCGGCAAAATTGTAAGTATCGTCCAATATTTTGTACGAATGGGAATATTACCCACTCTATAATCGCACATTGATTAGTGCAAAGCTACAGTAAAGAAAAATAATAAAGAGCTAATTCGTCTATTAAAATCTCTCACAAATTACTTGTATTTCAATATAGCAGGATGACAGATTGTTCAAATACGATCGTCAGGGGACGCTTCCCCGGACGGAATGTAGATCAGGTGCTTCCGGCCCCAGGCGTCCACCCTGGATTTCGGGCAGAGGCCCGAGGGTATGGTTCCGCCCAGGGAAAGGATTCCCTGGGCGATCGATGGCGTGTCTGCCGAATTGGCGGAAGAGGATCGACGGGTGAGAGTATTCAAGCGGGAATATACCCTCACCCTGTCCTTCGAGAACGAGATGAGTGACGATCATGGTCCGAGAAAAAATAATGCAAGGGTATTATTGACTTTGGCATATACGTTGTAAGTGTTATAAGAGGTATCGTTGGAATTGCATGCAAGGGCGACATAATCATTGGCATTGGCATAAAATGCAGCGGAGACGTGCGTGACGTTGTGCCATGAATCTGAGTCTGAATATGAGATGCTACTTTGCCCGACTATAAAATTAGCATTAGTTAGATCTGCCCGATTCGCCGCTTTGCTAATATACGAACACAAATACTTACCACATTCGATATTCCGTCCCGTCACGGTAGCCGATCCCAAATAATATCCTGATTCAGGCACGCGAAAGCAGTCAAAGGTGGCATTGTACATGATCCCCTTTTGCCACTCTATATCTGTCAGATCAACTTTGACAATCGTATTGGCTGGACCTGAAAAATTTTGGTTGGTTGAACGATATATCTTGCCGCCGAGCCGGTTGAACGCGCCGTTTTGTGCTGATGTCAAACGTCCTTGCGCATCGACCGTAATGTCCGCCGAGTAATATGTATCTGGTGTAACGTCTGTATTCGTCAGGTTGACCGTCCGGCCACTTACATTTATGCCAGTGCCCGAAAGGGGTGTCTCATTGGTTTTCGAGTTATCTTTATCGGCCACACTGAATGTTGTACCCGTTCCGCTGGTAATGTGGACAGTGACGTTCACACCGTTCTTTGCCGAACTGAGACTTTGCAACTCATTCGATGTGCTCGCATCAGCATCATTCACGTTATCTATTCCATCGGCAAACCCTGGTGGTATATTTTTTAATTTGTACCAGCTGACCGGATCCGTGGTTTCGTTTATCGTACCGTCATTGGTGTTCAATTCGGTTTTGGTATAATAATTGGGTTTGTCGGCCGTCCACACCGGATCTGTTTCGGTTAGAGTTTGCATCGGTGAAACAGTCCATTTCGACTCGGATACATCATATAGCAGCATTTTGTCAGTAGGAGAGGTGGTGCCGGCGCCGATCTTTTGGATATTGCCCATCGCATCGCTCACCATGACGAAAGGCGCACCGGAAGTGGCGACATCCTGGAGCTGAGTCACCTGTGCCGTGCCGGTAGTCTTGACCGCTGCTGTGACGGAAGCCGTGCCTAAACTTATACTGCCATTGTCTTCAACTCGCATGAGTTCCAGATCGTCTGATGATTTGACGATCATTTGGGCATATGACGTATAGAATGGGACCAAAAGCCCCAACTCTATAAAAATAGATTTTTTCTTGTGTAAGCCCTCCCTTTGAAAAGTATGAGTATCTACATTGATTTAAAGAATTAATAAACATATAGTAAAGATATGTGCTCGCAGTGCAGTATCGGATAGTCAGAGGTCTAGGGAATTAGCACAATCATAAGGAAAACTTTTCGAAAAATATAATCGCAAAAAACATGCCAGTTGATATTGATAGTTGATAGGAGTTTTGATTTTTCTAATAAAATCGTCCGGGGACTCTTCCCCGGACAGAAGGTTGATCAGGTGCTTCCAGCCGCAGGCGTCCACCCGGGATTTCTGGCAGAGGATCGAGGGTTTGGTTCCGCCCAGGGAAAGGATTCCCTGGGCGATCGATATCAATACAAAAATTGGTTTGACTTTTGTAATGAAATGTGCTATCATAAATCATGATTGTAGCGGCTGACACACAAGCATGCTGTGATGAACATAAATGGTGGATTATTCTATCTGATGACAGGCAAGAAGACGCCCTCAGGGATCGGTGAAAGGTTCCAGCAGGAGACAAAATATAACCGGCGCGATCTCGGCCGGTATGCCATTGACTGGAGCAACCAACCCGATATCTATAAGGAGTATCCGCAAGCGCCAAAGGTCGCCCTAAAAGTGCCCATTCTGGAGGGCGGTCGTCCCATCTGGCAGGTACTACGCGAGCGCCGCAGCGTCCGTCGTTTCAAGGGGGGAGCGGTGACTAAAGCGGAACTATCCCAACTTCTCTGGGCAGCCCAGGGCATCTCCCATAGCGCGGGCGGCTACCAATTTCGTACCGCTCCTTCTGCCGGGGCTCTGTACCCGATCGAGACCTACCTGGCCGTGCACCGCGTCCAGGGCGTGGACGCCGGCCTCTATCATTACGCCGTGCGTTTACATGCTCTGGAGCAGCTCAGGATGGGCGATTATCGTCAGGCTGCGGCCCAGGCTGCGCTCGATCAACGGATGGCCCACGATGCGGGCCTAATTTTCCTCTGGACGGCAATATTTCAGCGCTCAGTATGGAAGTACCGGCAGCGGGCCTACCGCTATGTTTACCTGGATGCCGGACATATTGCTCAGAATGTCGCCCTGGCGGCAACGGCCCTGGGCCTGGGCAGCTGTCAGATCGCCGCCCTTTACGACGAAGAGGCCAACGTGCTCCTGGGGGTGGATGGCGAAGAAGAGAGTGTGATCTATATGACCGTTGTCGGCCGTGATGGGTGAGAGGGTATGAGCAACCATCTGGCGAAAGAGGCGAGTCGTTATCTTTTGCAGCACGCCGATAATCCGGTGGACTGGTACCCCTGGTGCGAGGAGGCCTTGCGTAAAGCGAGGGAGTAGGACAAGCCCGTTTTTTTCTCCATCGGCTATTCGGCCTGCCACTGGTGTCATGTCATGGCGCATGAATCCTTCGCCCGAAGGATATTCAGGATAATGCCGTGCCTTCGGGTAACGCCATGGCCGCCTGGGTGTTACTGCAGATGGCGACTTAATCGATGGAACCTTCCTATGAGGAACTGGCGCACCTTAGCTTATGCGGAATGCAGCCGTTGCTCGCCCGGTACCCATCTGGGTTCTGCCAGTGGCTGATCGCCCTCGATTATGCTTTATTTGGCCGTCAGGAGGTCGCCATTGTCGGAGATATCGGGGCACCGGACACCCGTGATCTCCTGCGCGTCTGCCGGCAGGCTTATCATCCCCATCGCATCGTGGCGGTGGATGACGGCGGGAACAATATCCCCTTGCTGCGGGGCCGGACCAGGCTGGACGGGAGGGCTATCGCCCATGTCTGCACGGGTTATACCTGTCATGCCATAATCACCGACCCGCAGGAGCTGGCCGAGGCGCTCGCCGGTGCGACGTGAAGGGGCAGGCAGCGGGCTGGTCGTTAAAATATACAGACCCTCCGGTGAAGACTGCCGAATTAAGGCATAAATCAGATGTCGGACACCTGGGAGGTGTACGACATTGGAAGATTCTATCTGAACATACATGTGGATTATTTGATCAACAGACATTTCCTGGCCCTGCTGTGCTCCCCGGCCTGAAAATGGATGAAATAGACGCATAAGTGATACTACCGAAGGCTAGCTACCCATATACACTATCATTAACCTGCTGAAAGGAGACCTGCTTGAAAGTGGTTTACTTCGATTATCGGGGCTCATGGGGAAGCGGCGGCTAGTTTTCGATCTCAAATGCGCTTGAAGATGTGGCGAAGGCCGTAGAGTTGGCGCGGAGTAAGGAGTGGGCCTCGGCATTCCGGGCAGACCCCTACCGCGTAGCGCTGGTCGGCCACAGTCTGGGTGGATTTTTCGGCGCGATGACGACCGCCAGGGTCAAGAACATCGTCTGCTTCACCTTCCTCGCAGGAGCCGACCTTGGGTGGATGTACCTGCAGGCAAGGAGAGACGAAGGCATCCGCATGGGATTGGAAACCATCTTCGCTCAGGGCATGGATGCAAAGGGCGGTCCAATCCGCGGTGATGCACAGGGTGTGGTAAGTGAGATAGTGAGTCGTGCGGAGGCATGGACCATCACCTCCCTCGCGGTCGATCTGGCGACTCGTCCAATCCTGCTGGTGGCGGCCACTCGTGATGAAATCACGCCGAAGACCGATCACCACGACAGGCTGGTCGCGGCCTTGCGTCAGGTGGGCGCGAAGCAGCTGACCGAAGCGATCTTTGACGACGATCACGTGTTCTCCGCTCATCGCATTGGGCTGGCGACAAGGCTCGTGGAATGGCTGCGCGCCGAGTTACTATGTAATATAGGGTCAAAACCAAATTAATCCTCAATAAAACAAGAAGATAGGCGCGAAAAAGACTTTAAAATGGGCCTTAGAATGCATTTTAAGGCCATTTTCTGACAATAAATTTAACTTAACAAAAACATAAACAATGATTTAATTTGGTCCGACCCCTTTAACGCTTATATCTTCACCGTCCGCGACAGCATCACCGCAATGGGCCGCGTCTGCTTAAAATGAGAAAAAATGATCATGACGATCACCATGATCGGGATGCAGAGAAACATGCCGACAATACCCCAGATGAAACCCCACAGTGCCAGCGACAGGATGATGACCAGAGGGCTCATGTTCAGGGAAGTGCTCATCAATCTCGGTTCGATGATGTTGGCCACCAAAGCCTGCATAAAAATCACGCCGCCGGCGACGATGAAAAAGGGCGTTTGACTTTCAAACTGAATGAGAGCCAGCAGCGACGGCAGCAGTGTGGCGACGATGGAGCCGATGTTGGGAATAAAGTTCAAAACAAAAATCAGAATCGCCCAGAAAGCGGCAAAATCCAGACCTACCAGCGACATGATGATGAAGGAAAGAATCGACGTTAAAAATGATACAAACGATTTGATGCCGATATAGGTGCGGATATCGACGTCGATTTTCGATACGATCTCGGCGAATTGTACGCGCTCATCCTCTTCGTCGAAGAGCGCCAGCGCTTTTTTGGGCATGATTCTCTGCTCGGCAAAGAGGAATATCAGATAAAAGATCACCAGTCCACCCCGGCCGATGAGACTGGTAATGGCAAGAGCGGATTGCGAGATAAAGGCGCCAAAATCGAGTTGTCTCAATAATTGTGCGCTGTCGGGCGGCTGCTGTATGTTGAACATGCGATAGCCTTCTATGATCAGTCGATCGAGATTTTTTTGATAATAGGGCGCTGCGGCAATGACATCGGAAATGTTTTTCGATATGATGGAAACCAGGACCATCAATACGCCGATAATCGCCAGCAATGCGATCAGGTAACAGATGGATTTGGGCAGGCGCCATTTACCGATGGGCAATTTCCCTATCACCTGGGCAAATACGTTGATCAGATACCAGATGAATACCGCCAGCACCAGTGGAATGATCAGGTTTTGTCCGATCTTTAATAAATAAAACGTCAGGACGATGCTGCCCAGAACGACCAGATATTTTTGTAATGCCATACTTTTACCTCCGCATATCTAAATAATTCTCTTTTTCCATGTGCCGGATTTGAACCATATACCGATAACCACGCCTTTGGCGGCGGTGGTGAGAGAGATGGCCCACCAGATGCCGGTGCTGCCCAGGCCCATGGTTTGGGCGAGAAAAATGGCCAGCGGCACCCGCGCCAGGGTGATCGGCACCGAAATGAGCATGGGCGGCATGGAGTGACCGGCGCCGCTAAAGGCGCCTTGCAGCACGATCTCAAAAGCGAGAAAGACCTCAAAAAGCGCTATGATTCGCAGATAGTCGCGTCCCTCCTGTACAACACGAACCTCGTCGATAAAAAAACGATAGAGGGGTTCCGCGAATATAAAAAACAGCAGTGAGAGCAGGGCGAGGATGATGCCGGCAAACAGCAAAGACCGCCAGGCGCTCTGTTCGGCGCGCTTCAGGTCGCCGGCCCCTTTGTTCTGTCCTACCAGCGTGGATGCTGCCACGGAAAAGCCCAGGGCGGTGAAAAAGGGCAAACCCTCCAGGCGGTGACCCAGGCCGAGGGCTGCCAGCGGTTCCGGGCCAAATTGCGTGATCACCCGGGTGAGCAGCATATAGGTAATGCTGAACATCATGCCGCTAAAGGCGATGGGGGCGCCGATGCGTATGATCTGAATCTGGGATGCTGTATGGATCAGCTTTTGCCCGGCCTTGAAAAAAGTGATGCGGATTTTGCGCCGGCGCAGCACCCACATGCCGATAACAAACGCAAGACCGTGCGAGAATACCGTGGCCAGAGCGGCGCCGGCCGCTTCCAGACGCGGAAAGGGACCGATGCCGAATATAAAAAAAGGATCCAGTGCCGCATTTAATAACAATGCCCCGGAAATGATTTTGAACGGGGTACGCGTATCGCCCATGCCGCGGAAGACCGCCTCCACCGCCAGAGAAGCAAAGAGCAGAAACAATCCCGCCTCGATGAATATCAGATACTGGCGCGCCGACCGCGCTACCTCGCCGGACATCCCCATATAGCTGATCATGGTTTCCTGCAGCAGGAAGGTGAGCCCGCCGAATACGATCCCCAGGGCCAATGCCAGCATCAAACCCTGTCCGGCAATGTATTTTGCCTTTTGCGGTTGCCGCGCGCCGATATGTTGCGCCACCAGCGCACTGATACCGGTGCTGGCCATGGTTCCCAGCGCTTCAAGGGCCCAGTAGACGAACGAAGCGCCGCTGACGCCCGCCAGGGGGATCGCGCCCAGTTTTCCCACCCACCAACCATCGACGAGGTTAAAAATCAAAATGGAGAAAAACGAAGCCACCGCCGGTCCGGCCAGACGAATTACGGCACGATTCAGCGGCATGGACAGTAGAGCAGCAGCATCGGCTTCAAGGGGGGCAAGAGCGGCGCTTTCCGCACTTTGCGACCAGTCTATCGGCGGTATGGATGGCTTTATTTCGTTTTTTTGGGCAGACATTCCGTGCTGATTTGAATAAAACCGATTCGGCGCCTACAGGTTAACTCGGAAACTCTGTAGGTGGCACATTTTCAGTTCAGTTCGCGGATTAACACCGAGTTTCGGAATAAAAAGCTTGTTATGTATTCTGTGGTTCGTTATATTTAAATTAAATGAAATATTTATTATAAGCAATATAAACCTATAGGTTGGATAAATTCAAATTCGGTGTGCTGCGGCGAACGCACCGATTCGGTGCCTACAAGTTATTTCGGTAAATCTGTGGGTGGCGCCCCATCACTCCAATTTGCCGGTTAACACCGAATCTGGATAACTACATTGATCAGGTGTCAGTTAGAGTTACCGTATCAAACTGCAGACATTGAATCGATGGATATTAAGTAAGACATTCCCGGGTAAGTCACCACGGGGGATACCAGAACCTGTTAACTGATAGAAAACGATTATGAAACTGGAAGATTTTCGCGTCATCGATCTCACACATCCGGTGACGGCCAATATGCCGGTGTGGCCAGGAGACCCGCTTACCCGGTTGAAAACGACGGCGACTCTGCCGCAGCAGGGGTATTATTTACATCGTTTGAGCATCGGTGAACACAGCGGCACGCACGTCGGGGCGCCGCGTCATTTTCTCGAAACCGGAGCGGAGATGGCCGCCATTCCGGCCGAACGCCTGTTTTTACAGGCCACGAAACTCGACGTCCGCACCGTTGCAGGCGACCGGAATCCATTTCTGGTTAAACCGGAACAGATTGTGGAATGGGAGCGCCGGCATGACGCCATCCAGTCGGGCGGTCTTGTTTTGCTTCATACCGGATGGAGCGATTTCTGGCATGATCCGGAGCGGTACTGGGGGCCGCATTTCCCCGGCATTACACCGGAATCCGCCGATCTGTTAGTGCGGGAGCGGGGTGTGAAAGCCGTCGGCATCGACAGCGCCGGTA
>JAFGSU010000473.1 GCA_016934435.1 Candidatus Zhuqueibacterota bacterium
GAAAAAGACCGTCACCGCGAGCGGAGGAAAAGAGCATTAATAATGGCAGCATATACTGAGAATATTGCAATTTCCGCCGTGTCCTTCTTGGAGAAATCATACCACTCGAAGCGTATTCGGCGAGTTTGGCGCTAGCCGGCGGATTCGCCCGGTTTTCTCGCCTCCACCCGGTATTCTTTTGGATTCTCGTTTATCTTTACGACGTTGAATGAAATTCGGCGCAGTAACTTTTCCAGCTCCTGCGCCCGCGGCAGATGATCCTGCGCCACCACGCCGTTCAATTGCGCGTGAAATTCGTTCAACTGACGGCTGCAGCAGGTGTGCAGGATGAGCAAACGGCCGCCCGGTCTGAGCACGCGATGTATTTCGCGCAAAGCAACGATGGGAGAGAGAATATGTGGAAATGTGGAGAAACAGATGACTTTATCAAAAGACGCCGATTTGTATGCCAGACAGCAGGCATCCGAGCAGACATGGTCGCAGGCGTTGCCCGCGCGTCTGGCCCTCCTGAGCATATGTTCGGCAAAATCCGTCCCCACTACCAATCCACCGTGACCGGTTAAACACCGTAACAGCGGCGCCAGGCGTCCGGTTCCGCAGCCGACGTCCAATACGCGATCATCCGGTACAATACCGAACGCCTTTAGATGAGCGAGAATCCATTCATCTTCCTCCGGATTCACACTCCAGGTGGGCGCAAGTTGATTGAAATAATTTCGATGAGCTGTGGGCATAATGCCTAATTTTCATCCTTTCTCCGATGCGGTTACCGTTTGAAACGCACACGCAGCGCCGGTTGCTTCACTGTAAGCCTGTCTGCTCAGGATGCGCGTGATGTTGTGAAAAATATCCCGGCGTTGCCACAGAAAACGAAGCTCCATCCGTACTCGGCACTTTCCCTCTTGCACAGCCAGAGTAAGATGCATCAGCCGATGCGCCGATAACCGGCACACAAAGCATTTTGTCTCACCGGCGCAAAAACACACCTTCTTTTTTAAGACGGCTCACCAGAACCGGCAAAAAAATCATCATCACCACCATGCCGGGCAATCCCTGGATGACGGCAGCGATGGAAAACAACTGTGGCGGCAGACCCAGAAGAGGCGCAAAAAGTTGAACGAGGACGACCAACACAAATCGCGAAAGAATCAGCGAACCCAGCAAAATCCAGAAAATACCCCATCGCGTATGCGCATGCAATAATGAAATGGCGGCGTTGAGAACAACCAGTTCCCCCATCATGACATAGACGATGGGGGGTGAAAACGGCGGCATGCCGGTTAAAAGACTGGAGAGCAGGGGCGTCAGCAAACCCAGCAGCATCGCATACGGCATTGACAAAAAAAACGCACCGGTCGCCAGTGGCCAGAACATGGGAAGAAACGTAGAGCCGAGACCGATGGCATGAAATAGTATCGGAATCAGCAGCCCCAGAGCCAGGAAAACGGCGGTGAGGGTTATTTTGTAGGTCCGTTGATTTTTCATACGATTTTTCAGTTCAAACTTGTGCTGTGCCACATTCTGGCCGTAAAAGGGACACATTCATTAACAAAGAATAGAAACGCCCGCACGCAAAGCGCCCAAAATGCTTTTTATTATCTACAGAAAATGTTAAAACGCAAATCGAACCTGCGCCTCCAGGGTGCGGCCGGGCATGGGATAGCCGTACATGGTCTGATAGTCCGCATCGTTCAGGTTTTTGCCGCCCAGGCGCAGGCTCAGTCCGTCCCAGAAACGGCAGGTCACGGCGCCATCGAGGATGAGATAATCGGACAGAGGATTCTGTCGGTTATCCGCGCCGTACAAATCCTGAACGTGCATGACGCGGGCGTAGACCTGAAATCGATGCCACTGATAGTTGGCGAACAGGTTCCATTTCTTACCCGGCGTATTCAGCGTCTGATCGCCGACATCGATCCAGGAATACGACAGGCCGGTGTGCAGGTTCTGCCACAGCCGCCATTCGCCGGTCAATTCAAAGCCGCTGTGGACAAATTGGCTGGAATTGACCAGTTTTATATTCGGCCACTGCCCCAATTGGCGAATCAGATCGGAACCTTCCGATCTGAAAACCGCGGCATCCAGTTTGAGGTTGGCGGTTATCAGGTAGGTGCCGCCCATTTCATAATTCCACATTATTTCCGGTTTCAAATCCGGCGTCGGCGCCGGAAACAGATACAATTCGCGAATGGTCGGACTGCGAAAGCCTTTGGTGGCGGAAATGCGCCAGGATAATTGCGGCATGGTGTGCCACACCAGTCCGAATTTCGGCAGCCATTGATGATAGGGATTCTCATAGCGAACGCCGGCGGAAACCAGCCAGCGCCGCCACATGAGCTGCTGCAGATGCAAATACGCCCCCGACTGATCCACGGCATGCTCGCCATAGTCCAGTGTTTTCAGGACGTTCTGCGCTTCGCCGCCGTATTGTCTCCAATCATAGCCCAGCGTAGCGGTGGCGCCCCGCCAGGGTTTGGCATGATGATAGATCAGGACGCCGACGGTATGATCGTGCGAGCGAAAGCCGTCGTAGATGCGATGCCGGCCAAAGTTGCCGTGCAGCTGCAGATGAGAGTCGCCCGCCTGGCTTTGATGCGACCAACTGAGATCGGCGCCGTAGCGCACCAGGTCGTACCAGTGATCGCTAAAGGGCGCTGTCACAGTGCCGGGATCGTATAAATAAAGGTCCGCATAATTACCGTTCATCTCGATGCGACTGCCCTCCGAGAGCTGGTAACTGGTGTGCAGGTTAAAATGATCGCCCTCATATTGCGAAAAAGGCCGGTGTCCATCGGTGCGCGATGAAGCGGCAGTGAGCATGTATTGCAGGCGACTGAACTTGCCGCCGTGTGACAGCGTCAGATTACGGCTGGCATAACTGCCCGTCGAAGCCGAAATCCGGCTGTGCATGCCGGGCGTATCCGGGCGTTTGGACACCAGGTTAATAACGCCGCCCATGGCATTGGTTCCGTACAAAAAGGAAGCCGGGCCGCGGATGACCTCGATGCGTTC
>JAFGSU010000474.1 GCA_016934435.1 Candidatus Zhuqueibacterota bacterium
TGTCTGTGTTGGGATCATAATAGTCGCGAATTGTTGTGCCGGAGCCACCGCTTATGGTTAGTCTGTGTGTAACGTAATTCCCGGTTGGCGCGTTATCATTGATGTACCCCAGGTTTTGATTATCTGTATTGGCTTCATAATCATCGTCAATCGTAATAGTATTCAACGGGTTTCCATTTCCGTCCGTAATGGTGATTTGATCATTCACGGAAGCGGAATTAACGATCAAAATTTGATCTTCAACGAGCTCATCCGTAGCGGAAATATTTTGCCAGCCGGCATTACCGTTGCTATCGGTAGCCATTAGAACCTTTCCCGCAGCGGGTGATCCTCCGCGGATTCTGACTGTGCCATTCACATCAAGATCAGCTGTCGGCGTGTTGGTTCTAATACCGACCAGGCCGCTGTTCGTTACTCTCATTAACTCGATTTCGCTTGAATTTTTAATGAGCAATTGGGCATTTAGGATATTTACCAGCATGCCCAGAAATATTACAACCAACGTTTTTTTATACATGATGCCCTCCCTAAATGGATGAATATGAAACTCTTAATTTCAGAGAATTATAATACAATTATTATGCCAAAAAAATATTTATGTAAACTATTGTTTTTGCTATTTTATAAAATTTGCTTTGCGGGTCGTTTCGCTTTTGTATCGTCATTTAACCATGACAAGCTGTAATAAAAAACGGAAAGGCATAAGGCCTGTCCGTTATCATTTACTGATAGTAACTGATAGAAAAATTGATTTTGCTGGGGTCAAAAAAATCGAGAAAATTATTCTCGCGGCGTGCCGTGCTAGCCGGGGTAAAGGTTTTTCAGGCCGACCAGACTGGTCGGCCTACATTTGCCCAAATTCACCGGAGCGAGACCCCGCAGGCCGCTGTTCTTGCGGCCGAGGAGGCTCGCGAAGGCGCCGGAGGATCACACCTTTCGCTTTGAAAGAGCAAGGGTCTTGCCCATCCCGCACGGTTTTTTCTCAAGGTGCAATCGTCCCAACCCCGGGCGAAAGGTGTAGCCGGAGGCGAAAAAAAACAGTCCAATTCCCCCCAAACTCAAGCCAAGCCAAACCAAAATTAGGGGACTATAAATGACCCCGAGTGCTCATCTGGTGGGGAATAGTCATGCGCCTGCCCTGGGGAATATAAATGAGCCTAAAATGATTTGGGTGGGGAATAAACATGACCCCTGACATCTCTTTTCCGGGTCACATGACGCAGCACGACATGCGGCGTTGATCTGTTCTCTGATGGCTACTGCTGCCTATCATGAGGCGGAGCCATCTGAATATCTCGACTATGTGATCAACACCATCTCCGATCATCACTGGAAACGCCTCTTCGAATTCTTGCCGCAACACAGGAAAAAGTGAACACAATCGGCCTGCATCGGCTTGTCAAGATGGTGTTGGCCGAATGCTTACGAGCAAGTCTTTCCTGCGATGTCTACAACTTTATTCTGTGCTGCAGTTTCAAAGACTTTTTCCTTGCTTTTTCAGTGAAATGCATTATACTAGTGATATAATACTCGGGGTGGGGGATTCCTTTGCTTTTCCAATTTTGTGCTCCATCGCAAAGTAAACAAAGCCGAGCTAGGTTGAGCGACCAGCTGGTAAATAAGGGACAATCAAGATCATGTCTCGTATACGATTTTAAACCAGCATGTTGATAGTTCTAATAAAATTCTTCACTGGTATCCGGTCGTTCAACCGAATACCACGTCATAATTCTATTAAAAACAAATCATTGTATTGGTCGAAAAGCAGAATCTGCCTGAATCAAATGTTGGGAAATTAATGTTGTTTATTATAAAGTCAAGTTGGTTGGTGGCCGGTAGCCAGACACCAGTGAAAATTCTTGTTAATTTGTCAAAATGATCAGTGCGAATTCAATCACTTAATCGTGGAGGAGGTACGACCATGAAACGACAGTTAACCTTTCAGGCAATTGTTCTGATGATTTGGATGGCTTCACCGATGCTGTTTTCTCAAAGCCGGTTGAACACAACGCTGGTCGGAAAAATTGTGAATATGGGATTTTGCGAAACTTTGGCCTTTCAAGATAACATCTGCTGTGTCGGGCATGGGAGCACTCTGGACATCCTCGATATTTCCACTCCCAGTGAACCGATAAGGCTGTCTCAAATTGAAGCGCCTGGAGAAATTAAAAACGTCAAAATACGGGGTGAGTATGCCTATTGGGCGGGAGCGGGTGGGTTGACAATAATTGATCTTTCCGTACCTGCGGATCCGGTCCGAGTATTTGCAGAAAATGCACTTTATGCATACGCAATTGCGATTGTTTCAGACACAGTTTTTTCTTTCCACAGTAACAGTATAAAGATTTGGGATGTTTCGATTCCAGAGAATCCGACGTCTATTGGTAATTGGCAATGGGACGATGAATTGTATGTCACTTCAGCCACGGTTGATGGAAACAAAGCCTATTTATCCGCACAGCAAAGCGGAATGGTCATCGTCGATTTGAGTGATTTCAACAACATATCGCAAGTCGGTCTTTATGATACGCCGGGATGGGTGAACCAAGTAGCAGTACGTGGGAATTATGCATTCATTGCTGACGGAGCCATAGGGGAGGGGATGTTGATTGTCGTCGATATATCGGATCCATTTAATCCGACACAAGCCGCAGCAATGCAGACACATGGTGACGTCAACGGTATCGTTTTACAGGATGACTATGCCTATCTCGCCGATAGACAAGGCGGAATGCTCATCGTCGATATTTCGAATCCGTTGGTCCCCCAGGAAGTGAGTGTTTGTGTTCTACCAGATTGGGCCTGGTATGTGCACGTGAACGGTACTATCGCGACTATCAGCATGAGGGATCATGGATTATATATCATGGACATTTCTGATCCGACAAACTGTCAGATACTGAGTCATTATTACTATGCCGGAACTGGCGTGGGAATCGCTTTGGATCAAAATTTTGCTTTTTTGACTGACATGGATCTGGGACTGCGCGTCATTAACATAGCAGATCCCACCAATCTGTCATTAACTGGGGTTTTCGATACACCGGGAAATGCCGTGCAGGTGACAATTGATAACCATATCGCCTATGTGGCGGATGGCGACAGCGGGTTGCGCATCATCGACGTGAAGGATCCAAGTAAACTAACTGAACTCGGTTATTTCAAAACAGCGGCAAGTGCCTCCTGTGTGGCGGTGAGCGGCGATTATGCTTATGTGGCGGATGGGGATAGCGGCCTGCAGATAATCGGTATTGCCGATCCCGCACAGGCTACTCTCGTTGGCTCGTACCAGACGCCTGGTAAGGCCGTTGGCGTGACGCTTAGCGGTTCGTATGTCTATATCGCCGATTATAGTCGCGGATTGCGGATCATCGATGTTGCCGATCCGACCTCTCCGTCGGAAATCGGTGCCTTTGATATGCTGGGCATTCGTGGTGCTCTGGCTTATGCCGTGGATGTGCAGGAGAACATCGCTTATGTGGCTGGTGCCGGTCGCGGGTTGCGCATTTTTGATATTGCTGATCCAACGAATCCACAGGAAATCGGGTTTTACAATACTGCAGGAATTTCACGGAATGTGGTGGTGGATGGTATCTATGCCTACGTTTTGGAAGGCGATCAGGGTGTGCGCATCATCGATATCAGCGATCCCGCCGATCCGTCAGAGGTGGCGTACTTTGATTCGCAGGGCGACGCCAGCGCCGTGGCGATTACCGGGAATCTGGTTTACCTGGCCGACACCAACGAGGGCATGGTCGTCTTTAGCAATGATTTACTTACTGATGTCGCTCGTCCGAAAGCTGAGCAGCCCAGAGAAAGCACGCTGTACCCCAATTATCCCAACCCATTCAATCCGACAACTACGATCCTCTACTCTCTGATGCAAGCTGGACCGGTGTCCTTAAAGGTGTTTGACGTGGTGGGATGTGAAGTGCAAACGCTTGTAGATGAAGTGCAGAGCGCCGGTTCGCATCGGATCACTTTTGAGGGATCTGACCTGCCAAGCGGGGTCTATTTCTATCAACTGCAATGTGGAGCAGAGTTTAGGGTGAACAAAATGCTTCTATTAAGATAAGATGTACCCTCCACCGTTCTTGAGAGAAAATCAGGCCTGAGCAATCAGGCCTGATTTTATGTTTTTTATTTTGTCTCATCACACATCTCAAAACCAAAATCCCAATGTTTAGCCGGTTTTGCCTTCTTGAGACACTTTGTGGAATCTGAAATTCCCCACCCTGGCTAAAAAATAGAGCGAGTTGACCAAACTCACCCCAGACGAACTTGCCCAATCGAATCTCATTCTCCTGAACGGTATCCCGATCGAAAACATTCTGCCGAACAGCCGGGCTGCGCAAAGCCTTTGTCCATCCTGTTGCGATTTTACCGGGAAA
>JAFGSU010000475.1 GCA_016934435.1 Candidatus Zhuqueibacterota bacterium
AGGAACAGTGTATTTATAAGAACAGTATATGCCGTGAAACGAAGCAATCCCCGCCATGACCTTAGAAGCGGATTATGCAGACACGAAAAAGGTCGGCAACCTCACACCTATCTTCATTCATTCTATTTCTTCAGCAAAAACCGATCATACAGATACAAACCGATAAAAGAAACCACGCCCATGGATGCCACCAGCAGCCACATGGTGGTGGTATGTACTGGTTGATTCAGCGCCGCCGGCTTTTGCACAAATTCGGTGAAGAGAATGCCGCCGATGGGCGCGCCGACGATGGTCCCCAGCGCCAGCGGCAGGTTGGCGTAGCCGAGATACAGTCCCTCCTGCCCCTTGGGCGCAATGGCGCCGATATACTCATAAACGCGCGGTGAGGCCAGCATCTCGCCTACGGCCATGGAAGCCAGCGAGAGGAACATGACGATGCCGGCAAACGGCAGCACCACGGCTCCGAGCGAAATCGGCGCGGCCGCGTCGGTGTTCACCAGCCAGGGGATAATATTCAACGTCATGCCGACAACCGTGACGCCAACCCCCATCATCATGGACACCAACGGCGTATATTTTTTCGAAAATTTTGTTATCAGCAATTGAAAACAGACGATCATGATCGGATTCATCAATGTGTATAATTCCACCGGCGCATCCTTATCGACGAATCGCAGGTAGAGAGGAATGAGGTTGTATATCTGCACGTATATGAACCAGAAAAAACCGATCACGATCAGGAAAAAAACGAATTTATAGTTTTTCAAAACCGTGAACATGCCCAATAATGCCTGTCCCAGGGTTTTAGGTTTTTGCATGGTCGCCGGCGTAGGCGATTCCTGATATTGCGGTTCCCTATAGATGAAAATGACGATGAGTAAAGCGACGAGCGAAAATGCCGTGGCCACATAGCTGAATATAGCCGGGATGCCATAGGTGATGCGCACCAGATAGGAGACCGTTCGCCCGGTCATGGAGCCGATGTTGATGACCATATAAAAAATGCCGAAACCCAGGGTTGCCAGGGACCCGGCGGTTTTTTGAATCGTGCCGGAGATGCAGGGTTTGACGAATGAGCCGCCGACGCCGATAAATACGATGCCGAGGACAATGGGGAAGGTAAAATCGACCTCACTCATGGGTTTGCCCAGCAGGGCGGGCCAAAATTGCTGCACCGTCCCCATGATGAGATAACCGCCGGCGATGAATATAAACGCCAGCACCAGCGAACGTTTAAAGCCGAATTTATCCGCCAACGTGCCGCTGAGAATAGGTAGGAAATAGATCAATCCCCACAACAGCGTGCCGTTGAGGAAGGTCGCTTTGGTCGGTTCCATGCCGAGGGTTTCGTGCAGGTAGATGACCACAAAGGAGGCGATGGCGTAATAGGCGCCGCGCTCGAATAATTCGATGGTATTGGCCGTCCAAAAAGTGCCGGGGAATTTAGATTTCATAGCGCTCCTTTCTGCTCTTATCTTTCACTGGTTCGATGTCTACATGTTATTTTGATAACCATGTGGATGGCGCTTATTACTTCAATTTTTCGCATCACAGCGAATACCGTTCTAATATTTATCCTTGACCTTATTTGGGCGATTTATTCTTACTTCTGAGCCTTCGAGGATGTCCAAAAAGTAATTTTTTCGGTATTTTTGGAGTGCATCGACTGTGTCGATGCATGCAGCCTCACAGAGGCTGCACTCCATATATAATTGTATTTATTAAAGTAAGGATCGTTCAATAAATTATCTTTAAAGCTGGCAAAAAGCATTTTTTTTTATAATTAGAATAATTTGATACTTTTGGGACAATCTCGAATGTGATGAATCGCTCAGTTTAGGTTTCATAAAACTTGATTAAAACCCCCACGCTTCAACCACTCTCTGCACCAGCGGCTGCCATTGTTCATATCCGGCTGCATTGCAATGCATGCCGTCGTCGGTGTACAGGTGGTCAAGCTTACCGTTATCATCGGCGAGGGGCGTATAAAAATCGATAAAATGAATGCCATTAGTCTCACAAAAACTTTTTATCCATTTGTTGAGGACCTGAACGTCTTCAATTGGGTGGGAGCTGATATAGTCCTTACCCGGCAAATAATCGTTTACGGGTGAAACCGCGCCGATGGCCATTTTCGCGCCAACAGCCTCTACCATACGCGCCATGCGCGCCACATTGGCTTTGGTCTCCTGGACGCACATTCTCTTATCCGGCCAGTAATCGTTGCAGCTGCCCAGGAACAGGATCACGGCCGTCGGTTTTAACTGCGCCACATCCTGCCGGAATCGCAGCCACATGTCATGGGTGGTCTCACCGCCGATGCCGCGATTGAAAAACGGGACTCTGGGAAAGGCTCTGGCCAGATTCCACATGTCCACGGACGACGAACCGTAAAAGATAATGCGCTCCTCCCCATCGCAGGGCGGTCCCACTTCGTGATTGACCTCAAAATATCGGGAAGAATTCTTTTCGTACAGGTTGATATCCTTCTCGATCTCCGCCTCAATCAGCGGTCTGGCTATCTCAAATTGTGAAGTAGTAATACCAAAAGACCGCAAGATCGTCTGAGCCATGAGCCAATTACCCTGCATTGACAGATGCACACCATCGGTGGTCAACAAGCCGTAATCGGCCATTCCCGGTTTCTGCTCCGGCAGTAAAACCTTGCGGAATGCCACATCCGCATCGATAAGAAGACAGCGGTATTTTTTGGCTATCTCCCGCAGGGCTTGATTATAGGGCTCCAGCGCTTTATTTTCCGCCGAAGAGAGATTCTCCTTGATGACCGTTGCGGTCAGAATGGCGACATTGATTTTTCGCGCCTGCGCTTTCTGTACCATGCCTGTCACTTTTTCCCTGAATACCGTTAAGGGAACCGCACTCAGGTCCGGTCGCCCCCTCTGTTCCGCCAAAAATCCATGCCAGACATCATTGACGCCGACGCTGATAGTCACCCAGTCGGGGGCGTAATCCAATACATCCCTCTGAAAGCGATCTTCCATATCCGTGGATTTGTGGCCGCTGATACCGGCATTGACGAAATAAACGCGCATCTCCGGATAGATGACTGCCATGGATTTGCGCAGGATGTTCACATAGCCGTCCGGCTTTTCCCCCAATTCAGTGATGCTGTTCCCCAAGGTGACGATGACCTGGCCGTCCGATAATTGCAGCGTCTGCGACCAGAGCAATCCGCCGATGATTAAAAGAGTATACCATGATAGTAAAAGTTTCCGTTTCACTGCAGCGCTCCATTCATCGTGTTCAAGAGTAACATAATTAGTGGTCGACGTTTCAACCCGGGAAATGGCCAAGTCGATGCCGAACCGGGCAAAGTAGATAAATTATAACTTAGAAAAAATTTAAAAATATCCTATAGATTTTTCATTGGAAGGATTAAATGTGCAAGTTTTTCTTTGAACTGACAATATCTAATCCCAGATTCGGTGTTAACACGCGAACTAAACTGGAAATGTGCCATCCACAGGGTTAGTTAATTAACCTGTAAGCACCGAATCGGTGTCTAATATTGTTTTGCTACCAAGATCTAATAAATAATAACAAATAAGGCAATAAATTTACTATCAGAACACCCCGGATTAAATAGACGCTTTCTCACATCTTCGCCAGCAAAAAAACGAAATGGTCATGCCCTTTACTCAGGCTCCCTCCCCCCACTGTCATTCTGCAAGAATCTTTGTGAAAAAACGTCGGGATTGACCGTCGTACTCCGCACTGAAAAATGCCGGGTTTATTATTGTCTATAGCGATCCACCCCCCTTTCGGCAATAGAGGCCGCCAATCACAAGGATGGTTACACCATGACAGAAAGGGGCGGTTGTAAGGGGATACGTCACCTCGCGCTAAAGTTGCGCTGAAAGTGAGAACTTTGCTCGTCACGGTTATATCCTGCCAGCGCACAATAGTATACAGTGCAATTAATAATAGCCACAGCAATGCAGTATAGAGATGAATGAGGATTCATCTACCTGGTTGCCGTAGAGGATGCCATTTTTTCAAGCTTGCGTTTCATGCCGTATACCATTTCCACCCATTTGGCCTGAAATGTAGCGTCATTGATGATATCCAGACATATTTTTGCTTCACCTGGAGTGAGATCGAGCTGAATGGTCTGCGTTGTATCCGTAAAAGCAGATGCCTCCTTTTGACCCTTTTTCAGTTTTTGCGACAGGGTCGCCAGGATTTCAATATCGGAACCCTTTACATTAGCTTCACCAAAAAAATATACCATACTCTCAATCTCGACCCGATTCATTTTTATCGATCTGTCCTGGGCAAGATTGGCACTCAGACTGAGAAGAAAAAGTGATACCATCATGGCTAAAAGCGCCAACACCTTCTTCATGACGATCCTCCGAAATTTTCAACAAAAAATCTTCGCTTGCCGCCAAACAGACGGGTAAAATGCAAGTCTTATGCCATAAATGATTGTAATGATTATAATATAGTTAGAGACCTTCCATATTCTGCTCAAACATCAAATTGACCACAAATTTGGACGATTGCAGATCATGTGTGGCAAAAGAGGTACAATATTGCTGTTTTTTTTTATATTTTGGGATAGAGCACACACTTTTTGTATGCAGAGATATATTTTTATTGCTTGTTTGACTAATTTTTGTTAAATATGTTCAGTATATAGATTCGCAATAAAGATATCACTACTTTTACGTTTGTTGATGTCGGCGGACAGGATGTGTTTCAATGCAGTAAAAGTTACTTCTCTGACCTTCAGACGCTAATCGGTAGACGCGCATACCCCCCATTTGATCACTTGTAATTTGAGGAGCCCCAAAACACATTGAGCAATCGTGTAACATAGGGCATGGTTTCGTGATGAAAAGAACGTATGTCATAATGATCTCCCTTTTTCTCGCCTTTCAAATATTCGCCAGGACCGTAAACCAGGCCGACGCGCGCAAGGCGGCGCTGGCATGGATGAAAATGGTGCCCGAGTTCAAAAAGTCCATGTACCTGCCCCGCACCGGAGTGCTGACGATAAAAAATGAGGGACAGGATACCACCCTAACTTATGCCTTGCTGCTCCAACCCAGAGGCTACATCCTGGTCACTCCGGAGAACGATTTACATCCCATCCTGGGTTTTTCATTCGATTCCGAATTTGATGCAACGGAATCCGAAGAAAATCTTATGCTGTTATTGATTCGGTTGGATGTGCCACAACGCCTGCAAGCCACTCATCGGGGCCGACTCGATCCGGGGTATCGCAGCAGGTCCAATGAACTCTGGCAGCAGCTCCTGCAAGATTCGGGAACCAGCCTGCAAAAAACGCCGGCACAATTGTCCTGGCTCGTTGAAACGGGACCATTTCTTACCTGTCAATGGGGACAGGGCAGCGATGCCTATGGCAATTACGTCTTTAACTACTACACCCCCAGCCATTACGTCTGCGGTTGCGTGGCCACGGCCCTCAGTCAAATCCTCTATTATTATCGCTGGCCCCTGACCGGCACGGATGATTATTCATATCTGTGGGGAACAACGCCGCTATCGGCGGATTTCGGCGCCACGACGTATGACTGGGCGCATATGGTTGATTATTATGGCAGTCCGGCGCAACCGGAAATAAACCGCCAGGCCGCCGGTCTTTTGGCCTATCACACCGGCATCAGTGTGGATATGAATTATGCCTCTGGCGGGTCCGGCGCCGTTACGGCGAAAGTGGCGACTTCCTGCGAGAATTATTTCCGCTGTAACGGCGAATGGGTTCGCGGTGATGCTTCCGATTTTTGGAGCCGGCTCTATAACAATATGATCCTTGAACAACCGGCGGAATTGAGCATCAGAACACAAAAGCCCCCCAGTTCAGGGGTAGGGCATGCCATTGTAGTGGACGGCGTCAGGCACGAAGCCACAGGGCCGCAGTATTATCATTTAAATTTCGGCTGGTGGGGCAGCAACGACAGCTGGTATGATATCAGCGGTAATTTCAGCGCCGGTGGTTATACCTGGCGCTACAAAGAAGGCGCCGTGCTGGACATTCTGCCCCTGCCCGATCTAACCGATCCCGGCACACGGCTCTATACCCCCAATTTCACACTTTATTGGGATAATGGTCCGGTTTTTTCGCCGGATTACTATGAATTGCAGCAGGCGCAAATCAGCCCGAGCTTGAGCACTTTTTCCGATGATGCGGAATCGGGCATCGGCAACTGGATCGTGCACGGCTATTGGAAAAACGTCGGCAATCAGTACCATTCCCTTTCTCATTCCTTCAAAGGCTATATTGCGGAAGAGTCGGGTAAGGAAAGATTATTTAGCGTGATGGAATTGAATAAAGCCCTGAAAATCGATGCCACCACCCAGATAAGTTATTACTGGGGCGCTTACTATTTTCACTATTGCGAGGCCAGACTCGAGATTTCCACGGATGAAAAAAACTGGACACCGCTGCGAACGCACACCTCCACGGCAACTGCATATCCGATAACCTGGTATGCGGTCACCATCCCGCCCACGGAATTG
>JAFGSU010000476.1 GCA_016934435.1 Candidatus Zhuqueibacterota bacterium
AACAGGTTGATAATCAGTAATTTTTTATCATATTCAAAAAAATATATTGCATCTTAATATTCCCTTTTATATTTTTGGGCGATTTAGTCCACCTTTGTAATAGGAATTAATTTTGAGGTAAAAATGTCAGCATACAAGTATGATGATGATGAGCGGGAGGATCAGGATTTCTCTTTCGAGGATGAAGAAGAACAGCCGGAAGAAGAAGAGGAGGAAGATGCCATCCTGGAAGATGATCCGGATGAAGAGGATCTGGAAAAGATTCTCGATAAGGATGCCAAAGTCGAGCCCGAAGTCGAGCTGGAAGCGGAGGAAGAAGAGGATGATGATTGGGATGACGATTTTTGGGACGAAGACGACGACGACTGGGAGGATGATGAGGATTGGGAGGAAACCGAGGATGACTGGATGGAAGGCGCCCCTGAATGGGAAGGCGACGATGACTGGGAATAGCATCCTGAATGAGTGGAACCAAATTATATCAGAAAAAACAGGAACCTGCGAGGGAGATCGATCGCAACGGCAGGGAACGACCGGATTTTCCGCGCCTCGGGGTGGGAGTTCTGGCGCTGAAAGACGACCAATTCATTCTCATCAAACGCGGAAATCCACCCGGACGGGGCAAATGGACGCTCCCGGGCGGTTTGGTGCAGGTCGGGGAGACCATAAAACAAGCGGCCGAACGAGAGCTGCTGGAAGAATGCAACGTCACTGTCCGATTGCGGGATGAGTTTCATCTATTTGAATATATTCATAGGGAAGCAGAAACAGTTCTTTACCATTATATTATTCTGGATTATATTGCCGACTATCATTCCGGCCGCTTGACCGCCGGCAGCGACGTCGAGGCAGCCGCCTGGTTTCGCCTTGCGGATTTGAAAACATTACATACAACGGATCATTTGTGCGATTTCATCAACCGTGTTTTATTAGGAGACTGACAGTACCACCTGAACTATTTATTTCATCCAGTAACGGATGTTGCTATACAGGCCTGTCGGGTTCTGCTATTGGAGGAGGTGGAGATGCAATTTACACTGGACGAATCAAAAGATTGCTATATATTACGCCTGCATGAGGAGCGACTCAATTCGCAGGTTGCTCCGGATCTCAAGGCGCAGCTTTTGATGCTCATCGGCGACGAACACCGCGATAAGATCATTGTGGATGTATCCCAGGTCAATTATGTGGATTCTTCCGGACTGGGTGCCTTGTTATTGGGTCTGCGACAGGCGCGAGCGAACGATAAAAAGTTTGCCCTGGTCGGTGCCCGGAAAAGAGTCAACAATCTTATCCATATCGCCCATCTCGATGATGTACTTTTCAGTTACAGCGATGAAGTACAGGCGCTTGCGAATATGAACCGCATGAACTGAGCGTGCCAAGGATCATTGGCGGAGGTCGTATGCCGATATATGAATATATTTGTCTGGATTGCAGGCGACGCAGCAGTATTTTCGTGCGCAATCCGAATGCACAGAACGAGATACGATGCCAGCATTGTTCGGGCACGCGCCTGCAGCGTATCCTGTCGCGCTTTGCCGCCTTTAAATCGGAAGAAAGCAGACTGGAATCGCTGGCCGATCCCGGTCGCTGGGGCGGAATTGATGAAAACGATCCCGCCAGCGTCGCCAAATTCGTCCGCAAGATGGGAAGCGAAATGGGCGAAGATATCAGCAAAGACGAAATCGAACAGATGGCGGATGAAGCGGCGCACGAAAGCGAGAATGGCGGTTTTAGCGAGAATGGGCTCGATGCTGCTGGGCCGATCAATGATTCGGAGATTTAACTATTTTATTCGACGGCACCCTGAACCCGCTCGCGAGCGTGATCGTGGATGCGCCCAACGTCGAGGCCGATTCGCCGGGATTCAGCGATGAGGCGGGGCAGGATTATCATCCGGCGACGGCAATCAGGATGGCTTGATTACCACGCGAGATTACCTCCTCTGGTACAATGCCGCTTTTGCCGGTGGAAATGGATATAGCAATGGCGCGGATTTTAATGGTGACGCCACAATTTCCATAGCGGATTTCAATTTGTGGCTCTATAACGCCCTGCAAGGGGCGGTGTGTTCGTTTTCGACGTGAGAAACAGGATACGAGGGGGGAACCAGCCTACTATCTGTTTCGACAATAATGCGAAACTAAAATCCCCATTTTTTGAATCGATGCAATATCGTTTATTCAATAGGGATACCAATTCCTGGTATTTTTTTCCTTTAAAAGTAAGAGTTGAAGTATTTATTTCATCAGGTTTTTTGAATTGAATTATATAGTTATCGGAATAGCAAAAATATTTAAATAATACACTCACCGGGTTCAAAATTGAGTTCCTTAAATTAGGTCAGTACTTCTTCTGGTGTCCATATTTTAGATTTATTTTTTTCTAGATTATCCCATATTTTCTCAATACTTCAGAACATACAAATCCCACTGGTATGATTTAATAGTTGCCTGATAGTAATTTCACTATTTACATGAGGATGTTCAGGTAGCCATTTTGACAAAGGATCTTCAAGGGAAAGCTTTCCTTCCTCAACAAGTTTTAGCGTGAGTATGGCTACAAAAATTTTTGTTATACTTCCAATCGCAAAAAGCATATCTGGTTTGATGGTGTCAGTGTCGGCAAAATCCCACCGTAGTATCAAAAAGATGCTCACGTCATGACACCGAATAGTAGCTAATTGGCAACCACAGCACCCGTCATCCTTCAGGCTCAAAACGTGGATACAAGATTCAACATAACCCCTCTTCTACATCAGTCCCAGTGATTTCAACCAGATAATACCAATCGAAATAGTCACTATGCTACTCAGGGTAGTAATTAGAATAATATGACCGGCCAAACGGCTGTTGCTGCCCATGGCGTCGGCCATGATATAGCTGGCGATGGCGGTCGGGGAAGCGAACAAAAAGAAAAGCACACCCAGATCCTCACCTCGAAACCCCAGGCGCACGGCACAGATGGTGACGATCAGGGGGATGAGCACGATCTTGAGCGATGCGGCAACCAGCGAAAGTTGGAGGTCTTTTTTCAGGCCGGAGAAGCTGAGAGAACCTCCGATGCCGATCAAAGCCAATGGCAGCGTTAATGCCGCCAGCTGTTCCGCGCTTTGGTTGACGATAACCGGCAAACGGATGTTGAAGAGGGAAATCGGAACGGCGATCACCGCGGCCAACACCAGAGGATTGGTGATGAGTTCTATGAGCATCTGCCGGGCGCTGATTTGCCGTTCCTTCTTCTGCGGCACCGCCAGCGCGATTACCGACAGGACATTGTACAAAATCATGATGAATGATAAAACAATGGCCGCTTTGCCCAGCACTTCTATGCCGAAGGCATTGCTGAGCAGTGCAAATCCCAGAATGGCAAAGTTGCTGCGAAAAGCGCCCTGGATAAAAGCGCCGCGGTCGCGACCATTTTTGCTTATCCAGTAGGCGACAACCCAGCATACTAAAAACGCCACCAGAATCGCACAACAAGCAAATCCGATTTGTCGCCAGTTGATTAACTGGTGGATCGGCATGTTGGCGATTTTAACAAAGACCAGCATGGGCATGGCTACGGAGAATACCACTTTTGAGGAGACGCGGGTGAAAGCTTCGTCGATCATACCTCTTTTCCGCAGACCGTAACCGATAAAAACGATGATAAAAACCGGGGCGACAATGTTAATGGCATGGATGAGCATAGACATATTCATCTCACATTAATTTATCGAGATTATCATAACCGCTCCCGCATTTTCCCCCGCGCCATGGAGGCGAATATACCGAAAAAGCTGAGCGCTGCAAATATCGCAAAAATGATGTGCATGGCAGTGACAAATTGCGGCTGGCTGCCGGTGATGATGGATTTATCCCCCACCCACAGCGTGATAATGAGCGTGGCCACGCCCATGCTGAACATCTGGCCAAGCAACCGCATGGTGCCCACCGTTGCCGAAGCCACGCCGAATTGGCGCCGCTGCACCGAACTCATGATGGCGTTGGTGTTAGGCGAAGAGAACAAACCAAATCCCAGTCCGAGGAAAATCAGGCTAAGGATGAAAAAATATAGACCGGTATTTTGATTCAGCAGGATCAGCATCATGAGGCCGGCGGCGGAACAGGCCATGCCGATGGAAGCCAACTTTTGCGGCTCGATGCGATCCGAGAGATGACCGGACAGAGGTGCGAAAACAGCCTGAACGATGGGCTGCGGCACCAGCAGAAATCCCGCCTGCTGCGGCGAAAAGCCTTTGACGGTTTGCAGATATAGGCTGAGTAAAAATCCGACGGCAAAGGTGCTGCTGTAATTGATGAAGGCAGCCAGACTGGAAAAGGCGAAAACGCGGTTGGTCATCAACAGGCCGAAATGCAGCAGCGGCATGGATGTTCGTCGCTCCCACTTGTAAAACAAAAATAGAACAATCAGGCCGAGGAAGAGGGCGAGGTAGCCGCAAAACCCCGGCAGTGTGGAAAATCCAATCATCAGTCCGGTGATGCCGCAGCCGTAGAGTATGGCGCCGATGAAATCGAACGATTCGTGCGCCGCTTCGCGATGGTCGCCTTTGAGATAGAAAAAGATCAGGGTCAGGATGAGCAGGCAGGAGGCGACGTTTATCCAGAAAATGCTACGCCAGCCGATGAGCCCCACCAGGGCGCCACCGGCGGGCGGGCCAACCGAGAGACCGAGGTAGACAGCCCCTATGTTCCATCCCAGGGCGCGACCGCGTTCACCCGGCGGATAGGCCGACGTCAGCATGGCCGTGCCGGTGCCGAAGACCATGCCGCCGCCCAGTCCCTGAACGACCCTGGCCGCAATCAGTACCGAGGCATTGTGTGCCAGCGCCACTAACAGCGAACCAAAGCCAAAGAAAACAATGCCCCAGGTAAAAATTTTCTTGCGTCCATGGATATCCGCCAGCCGGCCGAAGGGCAGCAGGAAAACCGCAGCGGATAGAATATAGGCCGAAGCGATCCAGGTTAACAGGATCGCATGCAGATTCAATTCAGCGCCGATGCGCGGCAGGGCGATGTTGGCGCCCGCCGCCATGAACGGCGTCAGAAAGGAGGTGAGGGTGACGATCAACAGGGTGATTTTTTTTTCACGATTTTGATCCGCCGCCGGATAAGTCATGAGAGGCGTTTCCATTTGCTATTCAAATCGCCCCAATTTAAACACTTCATCCGGCGATTTGCGGTCCGACGGTTTTTCCCGCTTTTGCAAATCTTCGGGCAACTGCGCCGTATCGCCGTAATAGCCCACGGCAATGGCAGCGATGATCTCATATTCCTCCTCGGGTACTCGCAGGACTTTGTAGGCTTCTTCCCGGTTAAATCCGGCCATGGCGTGGGCGTAGAGTCCTAACTTTCTCGCCTGCAGGGCCAGCGACATCCAGGCGGCGCCGGCATCAAACTTGGCCCATTCGTTGACGCGCCCCGATTTGGGCCAGATACGACGGCACAGCACATACAGCAACACCG
>JAFGSU010000045.1 GCA_016934435.1 Candidatus Zhuqueibacterota bacterium
GGTGGAAATCTGGTTTTCAGCGACATTGCAAAACGGGGCAACACCTACATTTAAAACCGATATTCCCACGCCGATCAATCGCTTTTCTGCATATTTTGCCGTCATCATCCATCTAGTCGCACACAGCGACTATATCGAACTAAAACTTTTGAAGGACCATGACGCCGAGGATCTGGAAAAATTGCAGCTCAGGCTCGATCCGAAGACCCTGTTGATTGCCAATCGGCGGGTATAGATAGAAATAAACAGGGTGGTTTTCTGTAATGACTGGGATTTATGTTTGCAAAAATCCGTTTTGCCAACTAAGGACGCCAGCTTTTTATGTGTAATCTCGACTCTAAGTTGATTACAAATTGAACAAAAATCTACTATAACTCTATTTTCTATTCTTCCAGTATGAAGGATTTCTCCGTAGATGCATTACAGCAAGAATAATGATTACATCTTCAGCTTGGGATTGGAACTTGATTTTCATGATTTAAACCGGTCTTTTATTTTATCAAATACCTCCTCACCGTCAACAAGTTTTGCTTTTCCAAGGCGGACTTCTTCCAAACGTTTGTTTGCCAGTTTTATCCATGCTTTATCTATTTCAGGATCAATCGGATTAATGGACTTAAGTAATGAGTCAATAATATGTGTTCGTTCTTCGACCGGTAGTGACTCGGCTACCTCTATTAAATCTTTTATATCAGGCATATTTTCCTCATATAATGACAAATGTCTCCATTCTGTTCTTTTTGCACGCCCGGAGGGGTTCGAACCCCCAACCTTCTGATCCGAAGTCAGAAGCTCTATCCAGTTGAGCTACGGGCGCGGATGTGATAAATACTAACGCTTTAAATGAATAATCCCGAGTAATCTTTTTTAAAATCCCCTCTTCTGTTTCCTTTCTTATTTGTGCTCCGCAACAATTTCCATTCTACGATCTTTTATCTAATAAAATAAAAAAAGCAGGCGATCACACATTGAACACCTTAGGGGGGTCAGTATTCAAAGAGGTTAATGATCGCCTGCCATTATTGTAAACACCCGGACACTACATTTTGTTCCAATTAACTTGTAATCACATAAAAATATAAAGGCTGCATCATCCGCCTGAGATGCCTTAATTGCTGGGGAGCAGGGATTCGAACCCCGATACCATGATCCAGAGTCATGTGTCCTGCCATTGGACGACTCCCCAAAACACAAAAATTACATACAATAATATATCAAATTTGACAAAAATATCAAGAATAATTTGCTGCTTCGCGGCTTCAGGCCTCAATCTTGTGTCTTTTTTTCAATCTTTGCCCAGGTATCACGCAATGCGACGGTGCGATTAAATATAAAGTCCGATGGTTTTGAATCGATACTGTCAACACAGAAATATCCCAAACGCTCAAATTGATAGGGGACCCCAACTTTTGCCTTTGACAAACTCGCTTCCAGCTGGCAATTTTTCAGTTCCTGAAGCGAATTGGGATTCAGATAATCCAAAAAGGTTTTACCTTCCTCTTCATCATTGGGATCGTCTTTTGAAAAAAGCTGATCATAAAGGCGCACGGTTGCCGGCACCGCGTGCTTCACCGACACCCAATGAATCGTTCCCTTCACTTTACGTCCATCAGGCGCCCAGCCACCTCTTGATGCCGGATCGTAAGTGCAACGCAATTCAACGACCTCGCCGCTATTTTTATCCTTGATCACATCGGTGCAGGTTATAAAATAGGCATAGCGCAGGCGAACCTCCTGACCCGGCGCCAGTCGATGATAATGCCTGGGCGGCATTTCGCGGAAATCGTCCTTTTCGATGTAGATCGTTTTGGAGAACGGCACCTTGCGCTTCCCCTGAGCTGGATCTTCCGGATTATTGATCGCGTCCATCTCCTCCACCAGGTCGTCGGGATAATTCTCGATCACGACCTTGAGCGGCCGCAGCACCGCCATCACCCTGTTCGCGCGTTTATTGAGGTCTTCGCGCAAGCAATGTTCGAGCAGCGCGATATCGACGACACTGTCGCGCTTTGCAACCCCTATTATCTCAGCAAACGTGCGAATGGCTTCCGGCGTATAGCCTCGCCGCCTGAAACCCGCCAGCGTCGGCATGCGCGGATCATCCCAACCGGAAACGCGGCCTTCTCGAACCAGCTGCAACAATTTTCTCTTGCTCAGCACCGTATAAGACAGGTTGAGTCGGGCGAACTCGATCTGCTGCGGATGATAGATTTCCAGCTGATCGAGGAACCAGTCGTACAGCGGCCGATGATCTTCAAATTCCAGCGTACAGATGGAATGGGTGATACCCTCGATGGAATCGGATATGCCGTGGGCGAAATCGTACATGGGATAGATGCACCATTTGTCGCCCGTGCGGTGGTGATGGACTTTTTTGACGCGATAGATGGCCGGATCGCGCATATTCAGATTAGGCGCCGCCATATCGATCTTGGCTCGCAGCACTCTGGAGCCTTCGGCAAATTTTCCGGCGCGCATACGCTCGAAAAGATCGAGGTTCTCTTCCACAGAGCGATCTCTGTAGGGACTGTTCTTACCCGGCTGCGTCAGGGTGCCGCGATATTCTCGGATATCATCCGGGCTGAGATCGCAGACATACGCCTTGCCTTTTTTGATCAGCTGAACGGCAAATTGATACAATTGATCGAAATAATCCGAAGCGTAAAATTTGCGATCATCCCAATCGAATCCCAGCCAGCGCACATCAGCCTCGATGGCATCAACATATTCGACCTCTTCTTTGGTAGGATTGGTGTCGTCGTACCTGAGATTGCACAGTCCGCCGAATTCCTCCGCCAACCCAAAATTGAGGCAGATGGATTTGGCGTGACCGATATGCAAATATCCGTTGGGTTCCGGCGGGAATCGCGTGTGCACCCGGCCGCCATATTTATTGGTTTTTAAATCTTCACGAATGATATTGCGAATAAAATGCGGCGGTCCGGCGGCTGGCGCCGTATCCTTTTCGTTCATATTATCTTTATCGTTTTTTGTATTAGCCTTTTCCATGTATTGTATCCGTTTTTATGCAATCATTTTCGCAATCCATTCGCTTGCTCGCTGTAACCGGCGCGCGACGCAGTCTTTACCCAGCACTTCCAGTATTTCGAACAATCCCGGGCCCACACTCACACCCGTGACCGCCAACCGGATGGGGTGGATCATTTTCCCGGCGCCAATGCCTTTTTGTTCGGCAAATTTTCTCAATGCTGCTTCAATTTCCGCTGCCGAGTAATTTGGCAAATTATCAAGCTGTTTTGTAAATTCTATTAATAACGCAGCCGTCTCGGGTCGCCAACTTTTTTTCACCGCTTCCGGCTCATATGTCGCGGGATCCTGAAAAAAATATCGACTCTGTTTGTTAAAATCGGCGGTAAAATGCAGCCGTTCCTGTAACAACCGCACCACCTTGACGAGATAGTCGTCCGAAATATCATTAAACTCCGATTTGAACTGCCGCACCAGGGAGTCCGCCGAGCGCCGCATGATATGTTCTTTATTCAACCAGTTCAATTTTTTAATGTCAAAAATAGCGGCTGATTTATTGACGCGTTCAAGAGAGAATTCGCCGATCAACTCCTTTAGACTGAATACCTGCCGTTCATCTCCCTCGCCGGGATTCCACCCCAGTAATGCGATATAATTGATAATCGCTTCCTTCTCATACCCGCGACGAATATAAGAAGCGACATCCGGATCGACCTTGCCGGACGGGAGTTCATCCAAAGATTGAATATCCCGCTTGCTCATTTTGGTTCCATCCGGGTTGAAAATGAGCGGCAGGTGCGCCATCTGCGGCGGCTGCCAGTTGAAATACTCATACAGCAGCAAATGCTTCGGCACCGAACTCAGCCATTCCTCGCCGCGAATGATATGGCTGATTTGCATCAGGTGATCGTCCACCACATTGGCCAGGTGATAGGTCGGAAAACCGTCCGATTTGATCAGAACCTGATCATCGACCTCACGGCTGTCGAAAAAAACACGACCGCGAATGATATCGTCGACAGCGAAACTCTTATCTTCAGGGACGAGCAGACGGATCACATACGGCGCGCCGGATTTCAATGCCGCTTCCACTTCCGCAGTCTGCATGGTCAGGCTGTTGCGCATTTTCAGGCGAATGGCGGCGTCATATTTGGGATAGGCGTTGCCCTTTTCCCTCTCCTGGCGGCGCATCGCCTCGATCTCCTCCGGCGTGTCAAAGGCATAATAGGCGACCTCATTTTCTACCAGTGTTTGCGCATGTTTTTGATAGATATCGGTGCGCTGCGATTGGAAATAGGGGCCGTATGCGCCGCCGCTGTTCGGTCCTTCATCCGCAATCAGACCGGCCCATTCCAATACCTGGATCA
>JAFGSU010000477.1 GCA_016934435.1 Candidatus Zhuqueibacterota bacterium
GTCAGCGGAAATCGCTCAAACACCTTGCGCAAGGCAGAGCCGAAGGCGGACCTAATCCATTCGGTACAAAAGAACAACCACAAATTTCTCCGCCGCAGGATCCTGGCTTGCGCTTGCGAAAGGGTAGGCCAAGCCAAGTCCCGCTGTACTGCGATTAGCGAGAGTCTATCAAAAGCCATGCGCAAGACAGAGCCGAAGGCGAACATAATCCATTCGGTATAAAAAAAACAACCATAAATTTCTCCGCCGCAGGATCCTGGCTTGCGCTTGCGGAAGGGTACGTCAAGCTAACTCCCGCTGTACTGCGATTAGCGAGAGTCTATCAAAAACCATGCGCAAGACAGAGCCGAAGGCGGATTGGAAAGTTAAAACCCTTCAACCCGCCCAAAGAAAAATTTTTGCTGCTTTGACATCAACTGGCGTGTGTCGTGTCGCCCCATGGGGCTCTTGTGATTCAGATTTTCAATTTTGCTTGCTTTTCAGGTCGGCATTGGATATTTTTTCCTATGCGTGTCCACGGTGAATCTACCGAATAGGGCTCGGCGATCAGAAAATAGTGGAAACAGGGAAATGGGTGTGTGCCTGGCGCCTGGCAAAGGATGATTTTCACAATTTCTTTGAATTCAGCAAAATCAAATTTCCTGCCAATCCCGATGTATCGCTTTTCACCCTATCTTTGGAGGCGTTATGGTACCATCCTTTCGCTGTGAGCTTGCTGTTATGCGTCTAGGGTCGATTGGGATGCTGATGATGTTACTCCCTCTCAGCATCTCGGCACAATTCGCGGTGGTTTCCACTTATCCCAGCGACCATATGATCAACGTCGATCCCTCCACACAGGTGCAAATTGTTTTCAACCAACCGCTCGACATCACTGCCCGTTATGATGATCAGTCGGATCTGTGTATCGCGTTTCTTCTGGCACCGAGCGATAAGCGCTCCGATCCCGTATCTTTTTCCTTTTCGTCGAACAATCGGCAAATCGACATCTATGATTTCAACCTGCAGCCGAATACCGTTTATAATCTGGCCGTTTTGGCTGCTAAAAGTACGACGCGTGAGAATTTGTCCATACCGGTGGCGATCACTTTTTCCACCGGCGATACCCTGCCGTACGGATTGATGACCGGCCGGGCGGGAGTCGACGGGGGGAATAACACAGGCGCCATCGTCGCCCTGTACAAAAATTTTATGGACTACGATCCGGTGGCTCTGACGGTTATCGACAACGCCGAGGGCGATTATGCCATGGATTACATCACCGGCGGTATCTATTACCCGATGGTCAATCTGGATTTGAACCGTGACGGCAATATCAAGTTCGATTTCCACGCTGATCTGATTGGTTTTTATGATCCGGATCAGGACAGCATCCCGAATCCGGCGCTCGTTGCCGAGGGATGGCTCTCACCGGTGGTGGACATGAGGGCGACGAGTTATGTCCGCCGGACGGCACGTGAACGTTTCCCAAGGTTGCAGCAATGGATGCAGGGTGCGCCGCCCGATTTTCACTTGAGAACTGTTTATACAGAAGATCTGACCTCTGGGGGAGATGGCTACTTTTGGTTTTATGACTACGAATCACCGACTAATGACCCGTATTACATCACCTTTTTTGTCACCAGTGCTTTTATTATGCCCTCTTCTCCCGACTGGTTTTTCCCAGACAGTCTGTGGTTGCCGCAAAACTGGATCGACAGCGAGGCTGTTATGGATACGGCTTTCAGCACTGTCGGCAGATTCTTCCTTGCTGAACATCCGGATGCTTTAATCGTTGCGAGGTTGGAGATGATTGATGTCACGCAAGACATATTCCCGGGAGCAATCAATGCCGGCCGGGTAACCGCGTCCCACCTGAGCGGCACCCCTCCCCTGGCCTTGCGAAAAAAATCGGCCGACGATGGCATTATCGGTAACAAAATGCGATGGCAAACGCCATCACCCAGATATAGCACGCCATCTTTGGGGGATCGGGTAGCGGCATGGCAAATTTGGTATTATGATGCGGACACATATGATTTGGCCTTTGCTATCATTGACGCCGTCAGCGGCAGGATGCTGCGCTATCTTTTGCCGCGGGCGAACACCGCCAAGGATAATCTTGCTGCGGCGAAATCTGAGGCGCAGAAATGGGCGCCGGATGCAGAATTGATACTGATCGAAGCATCTTCTGGTGGGCTCGACCCGAACGGCTACAGCAAGGAATGGGCTTATGTTTTCCATTCTGTCGCAATCGATTGCGCCCGAGTGTTCTTGTTGACCGGTGAGCAGTTGATCGCTTCTTTGGAGGTCTCCTCGCTGCTGCCTGGTTATCGCGCCATCGACCAGTTTATTGATAGCGATCAGGCTTTGCAGATCGCCGAACAGAACGGCGGTTCCATCTATCGACAAATGCATCAGCAATATCAAGTCTGGGCGGTGTTGTCTCATGGATTATGGGAGGATGATCCTGCCCGACTGATTTGGAAATTCGAATATTTTGATTGGGTGAATCCGCCGTTGATCATCTTTGTAGACGGCAGCAGCAACGATTTTATCACTTCTGCGGACATTATCGACGGTGCTGTTGCGGAAGGGTTTTTACTGTTGCCGAATTATCCCAATCCCTTCAATGCCGTGACTGTCATCCCGTTTCACGTGCAGAGCGAACAACACATTGAGTTGTGTGTTTATGATATTCGCGGCGCTTTGGTGCGGCGCTTGACGGATGAAATTCTGCCCGCCGGCTCACATACGGTTCATTGGCACGGAGACAATGATGCCGGTCACGCGGTTTCTACCGGCGTCTATTTTGTGCGAATGCAAACCAAAGGTCATCATTCTGTGCGAAAGATCATGCTGTTGCGATGAAACAAAAGTCGCCTGCAGGAGAGGGGCAGGGTGAAGGTATAATTCTGTTTCAATATAAAGTCACGGGTGTTCGCGATTGGGATACCCGTGAGGTAAAATATTTTTTGGTTGAAACGCCCGCGGTGTGGCAGGTCGGCACACTGGGTGGGAAGGATAGACGATTGCAGTAACACTGCAGGCCGACCCGTCTGGTCGGCCTACATGCGGCACAAGGTCAGCTGAGGCGTGATGCGGTGGCAGAGCCGCCCGAATGCCTTCCCGGCCAAAGGCTGGGAACGAGAAACGAAATAAAAGTGGCGACGATCGATTGGCGTTCTTTGCCAGATCACTGGAACGCCCTTTCAGGGCTGAAAAAAAGGGGGTGGGAGGGCGCCTTGCCCGTTCCCGGGGCTGCCGCCCCATAAGCGCTAAGATAAGAGCTTGTGTTTTCCTCTTTTTTGTATTATATTTAGTGCAAAAGGAGGTGGA
>JAFGSU010000478.1 GCA_016934435.1 Candidatus Zhuqueibacterota bacterium
GTACCCCTGGGATGGTAAAAATATCTACTTCATGGGATTCATGGGCACCGGGAAAAGCCGCGTAGCCAGAGCATTTGCCAGATTATTGGGCTGGCCCTATCAAGATACGGACGCGATAATCGTCGAAAAAGCAGGGTTGTCGGTGGAAGATATTTTTGCGCTGCACGGCGAAGCATATTTTCGCGAATTGGAAGATGAGGTTGTCAGCGATATCAGCAAGAAAAAGCATCATGTTTTTGCCCTGGGCGGCGGCGCGGTTGTGCGGGAACATAATTGGAACCTGATCGAAAATAGCGGGCTTACCATCTGTCTGTATGCGGAAAAAAAGGTGCTCGTCCAACGTCTCCATCGCAAACACCATCGACCGCTTCTCAAGAATTTAACACTGGAGGAAATTCAACGACGCGTGGACGAACTGCTGTCGCAACGGCAGCCGTATTATGACCGCGCGCAGTACCACTTTCAAAGCTTGGAAGAGGTGCGAGCCGATCAACTGGCCGTCAAAATATTCAACCAGCTAATGGATGAGATATGAAAACCCTGCATGTACGCACAGTAAAGTCCTATCCCATCCATATCGGCTCATCCTCTCTTGCCCAATTGCCCGAATATCTTGCTGCCCTGTCGCCGACCGGACCTGTTATTATCATCACCGATAGCAACGTGGGGCCCTTGTACGCCGATAAACTACGGGATTATTTGCAGCGGCAAACGCTACACGCCCATATCCTTACGGTTCCGGCGGGCGAAGAAGCCAAGTCCTTGCAGACTTTGGATTTTTTAATTTCGCAATTGATGGACAGCGGTGCGACACGCCAGTCCCTTATCGTGGCGCTCGGCGGCGGCGTCATAGGCGATCTGGCCGGCTTTACGGCGGCAACCTACATGCGCGGTATACGGTTGGTGCAGATTCCCACCACCTTGCTGGCGCAAATAGACAGCAGCATCGGCGGCAAAGTCGGCATTAATCATCCAATGGGGAAAAATATCATCGGCGCCTTTTATCATCCCGAACTGGTCCTGATTGATCCTGCGGTATTGCCAACGCTGCCGCAACGAGAGCTGCGCGCCGGAACGGCCGAAATGGTCAAGTATGCATTGATTCAGGATTCAAAACTATTCCATCATGTGGACAAGAGACTCGGCCATATTTTGCAATTAACAGACCTCGATGAGATGGCTGATCTGATTTATACCAGCTGTGCCATCAAGGTCCGAATCGTCGATCTGGATGAACGCGAACAGGGGATTCGTGCTACGCTCAATTTTGGCCATACCATCGGTCACGCGCTGGAAGCGGTTACCCGTTATCAATACTACCGGCATGGTGAGGCCGTTACCCTGGGCATGGCCGCGGCAGTGTTTATTTCTCGGCAGATGGGCTTTTTACAGGATGATCCGGCGCAAGCCGTCTGGACTTTATTAAAACAACTGCAGCCACCGGCCGTGCCCAAGGACGTTACACCGCAGGCGGTTAGACTGTATCTGCGCCGCGATAAAAAACGCATTGCATCCGGACAACAGTGGGTGCTGTTGAACGACATCGGCTCGTGTTTTATCACCACTGATGTGGCGGATTCCCTGATTGATGAGGCTGTTGAATTCTCGCTTCATTTTGAATGAGAAACATGCCAATATGCGCGATAATATGATTGAATGATCTCTAATGGCGTAACCGCGTCCTCAGATTGCTTAAAAATAATGGATTATCATATTCAAGATAGGATAGCGGCATGACAAACCTTCTCGTCCTCCACGGCCCCAACTTGAATTTGTTGGGTGAACGTGAACCGGATATATACGGCGCGCTCACGCTGGCCGAAATAGATGCAGAGCTGGGAAAGCTGGCCCAATCCCTAAATGTGACTTTGAAAACCTTGCAGTCCAACCACGAGGGCATTCTTATCGATTTCATTCACGATTACCGAAAATGGGCGCAGGGGATTATCATCAATCCCGGCGCTCTGACGCATTACAGTTATGCTTTGCGCGATGCGCTGGCGGCTGTTCGCTTACCCGCTGTCGAGGTGCATCTTTCGGATATTAATCAACGAGAGGCTTTTCGGCGCGTCAGCGTGATTAAAGAGGTCTGTCTGGCACAGATCAGCGGCCGCGGATTGCGGTCTTATCTGGACGGCCTGAAAATGGTGGTGGAACATATCCGCAAGGATTCGGTGTCCCCAGAGTAAAACTTGATGAAAGGCGCAGTGTTGGTTTAGCAGAGCGGTAAAACAGCATCTAATAACCAAACCGATTTGCTGCCTTTAGATTCATAAAGTAACTCGGTGGGGGCACAAATCAAGGTCAGAGTGCGGATCAACACCGAATTTATCAATCCATAAATATTTGGGAAACAAAATATGAAAAATAAACAGATCGCTGAAATATTCGACCAGATTGCCGATATTCTTGAATTCAAAGGGGAATTGGTTTTCAAAATCAATGCGTATCGCAGAGCTGGTCGAGCCATCTCCGAGCTCGCAGAAGACATTGAGGATTTATGGCGCGAGGGCAGGTTGGGGGAGATATCCGGCGTCGGCAAAGGATTGCAGGAAAAGATCGGCGAATTTTTAACTACGGGTCAGATTGCGGAGTTGCAGGAATTGGCCCAGCATGTTCCCAGCGGATTATTTGAATTGTTGAGCGTGCAGAATTTTGGTCCCAAAACCGCCGCACTGGCTTTCAAAGAGCTGGGCGTCGAAACCCTGACCGATTTGCAGCGTGTCCTTCAGGATGGGAGTCTGGCAAAATTGCCGGGTATGGGTGCCAAAAAAGTGGAAAATATTCGTAAAGGTCTGGAATTTCGCCTGAGCGCCGAGGAAAGGCTTTCCATCGGCCTCGTGGTGCCGATTGTCGATGAAGTGGTGGCCTATTTAAAAAAAGTCGGCCCGAAAATCGGCCGGCTGTCACCGGCGGGTTCGGTTCGGCGCGGCCGCGAAACCGTGCACGATATTGATCTGCTGGCGGAAACAGATCACGGCGCCGATGTGATAAAAGCCTTTACAGACATGCCGGAGGTGACGCAAATTCTGGGCGCGGGCGATACCAAAGGCAGTGTAATCCTCAATGATCGCGTGCAAATAGATATTCGCGCCGTACCCGCGGAGAGCTTTGGCGCTGCCCTGCAATATTTCACCGGCAGCAAGGATCACAATGTGCATCTGCGCGAGATTGCCAAAAAATTAGGCTATAAAATAAACGAGTATGGTATTTTTGCCAACGACAAAAAAATCGGCGGTGACCAGGAGGAGGCCATCTACGAAAAATTAGGCATGAGCTGGATTCCGCCGGAGTTGCGCGAAGATCGCGGCGAAATTGAAGCCGCTCAACAGGGCCATATTCCGCAGCTATTGCAACAGGAGGATATCCTCGCCGATCTGCATGTTCACTCCGTCTATTCGGACGGGCAGCTCACCGTGGCGGAGATGGCCGATGCCGTACGCGCCAGAGGCTACCGGTACATGGCCTTTTGCGATCACTCCAGATACGCCAATTATGCCAACGGTATGGATGAGAAACGATTGTTAAAACAGATACAGGAGATCAAAGCGCTGAACTCGAAGATGAAGGATTTTGTCATTCTCACCGGGTGTGAAGTGGACATTCTTCCGGACGGCACTCTGGATTTCGGCGATGAAATGCTGGCCCAGCTCGATTTTGTGATTGCATCCATCCACAGCGGCTTCAAGACCAATCCGACAGAGCGCGCCATTCGCGCCATGCAGAATCCCTACGTCGACGTCATCGGCCATCCCACCGGTCGACTGATCTCGCGACGGGAGGGCTATGATATCGACGTCAACGCCATCATCCAGGAAGCGGCCAAAACCGGTACGGCGCTGGAAATCAATTCCTACTGGGATCGACTCGACCTTTCCGATGTGAACGCGAAATTGGCCATCGATGCGGGCGTTAAAATCTCCATCAACACCGATGCGCACCATCCCGAGCATCTGCCGATGATGCGCTACGGCGTGGCCACGGCTCGTCGCGGATGGGCAACCAAAGGAGATATTATCAATACATTAACCGTCGATGAACTGAAAAAATGGCAAAAAAGGAATCGAATAAGAACATGAAACGAATTGGTCCGATACTCATCGTTTTACTTGTATTATCGTGTCGCTATATCGAACGAGAATCCATCACCGCACCGGTGCCGGGGCAGCGCGGCATGGTTGTTTCATCGCAGAGGCTGGCTTCTGAAACGGGGATCACAGCGCTCGAGTCGGGGGGGAATGCGGTGGACGCGGCGGTGGCCACAGCTTTTGCTTTAGCCGTGGTGCATCCCACGGCAGGCAATATCGGCGGCGGCGGCTTTATGGTCATCCGTTTCGCCGATGGCCGCGCTACCACCATCGATTTCCGCGAAAAGGCGCCGTTACGCGCTCATCGTGATATGTATCTCAAAAAGGATGGTTCCGTCGACGAAGACTTGAGCCGCATCGGCCACCTTGCCGCCGGCGTTCCCGGTAGTGTTGCGGGTCTGTGCCTGGCCCTCGAAAAATACGGCAGCAAACCCCTGAAGCAACTGATGGCGCCGGCCATCAAGCTGGCCGATAAAGGCTTCCCGGTGACAGCCGGACAGGCAAAGGATTTTAAAACCTTGCAAAAATATTTTCGCCGGTTTCCTGCCAGTGGCAAAATATTTTTGAAAAAAGACGGTAGTCCCTATCGGCAGGGGGAGCGGTTCCGACAACGGGACCTGGCATGGACGCTCAAACGCATTGCTCAGCATGGCGCCGATGATTTTTATACCGGAGAGGTAGCAAAACGTATCGTCAGGGATATGGAGAAAAATGGCGGACTCATCACACTGGAGGATTTGCGGCGGTACCGGGCGGTCGAGCGTCCTCCTGTTCGGGGCCGATACAAGGACTATGAAATAATCTCCATGGGGCCACCCAGTTCCGGCGGCATCGCCCTGATGCAAATGCTCAATATTTTAGAGAATGTGAATCTGGGCGCATTTGAACACAATTCAGCCGATTATGTGCACTGGCTTGTTGAAGCCATGCGCCGGGCATTTGCTGATCGTGCCTGCTACCTCGGCGATGCCGATTTCGTCCCCGTACCCGCGCAAGGTATCATGTCCAAAGAGTACGCCCGGCAACTATACCGGAGCATCGATTCATGCTATGCGACGCCCAGTAAAAGCCTCCAACACGGTGATCCGCACGTTTTTGAATCGGAAAGCCATGAAACGACGCATTTCTCGGTAGTGGATGCCGAGGGCATGGCGGTATCGGTCACCACCACGCTTAACGGCGGTTACGGCAGTATGGCTGTGGTGGAGGGCGCCGGTTTCCTGCTCAATAATGAAATGGATGATTTTGCCGTCAAACCGGGTGTCCCTAATATGTACGAACTCGTGCAGAGTGAGGCCAATGCCATTGCACCGGAGAAACGCATGCTCTCTTCGATGACGCCGACGATAGTCATTAAAAACAACGAACTGCATCTGATCATCGGGTCTCCGGGCGGGCCCACCATTATTAATACCGTCCTCAGCATTATTCTCAATGTGCTCGAATTCGGCATGAATATTCATCAGGCCATCGCGGCGCCGCGATTCCATCACCAGTACCTGCCCGATGAGATTCGGTATGAAGAGGATGGATTATCGTCGCAGGTTGTGACTTTTTTGCAGGAACGAGGCTATGCCCTAAAAAAGGTCGGCCGAATCGGGGAAGCGCATGGTATCATCTATGACGGCAACCAAAAGCTGTTTTATGGCGCAGCGGATTCTCGCGGAGAAGGGGCAGCTGTTGGATTGAACTAAAAAAGAGTATTTTTTTGTACTTTTTGATTGCAATATACCGTTGAAATCAATATTTTTCACTTATACACCAAACGATTCTTTGCTAGGGAACCGGTTTTTTTTAGGCTCAGTCACTCAGAATCCTCAAACATATACATCTTTTGCTGACGGAAAGCGCTCAGCACAATATCGTTGGAATGTCGATCCAAATGGTGCTAACCCTGAATGAATAACAATACAAGAAAGGAGTATCCGTATGAAGACCAGGTTACTGTTTTGTATGGTTCTGTTTTTATCGGTTTTCTGGGGAATGCAGGCAAATGCGCAAGGACACTCCGAGTCTTTTGTCATTGCCGGACTGCTATCGGGAGAGGGTTGGCCACAGGCGGCCTATAATCCCATTTCGGATGAGTACCTGGTAGTATGGGAGGATTATCGCAACGGCCGTTCCGACATCTATGGCCAATTTGTTAATGCCGACGGCACCCTCAGAGGCGAAAATATACCCATTGTAACCGCCAAAGGCAATCAATACTGGCCGCATCTGGATTTTGATCCGATTCTGCATCAGTTCCTCATCGTTTATGAAAATTGGACCGAGGACAAACATGGCGATATCCGCGGCATTTTTCTCAAAGCCGATGGCAGCTTCGGCGAAGCGCCCACGTCGGATGAGGAGGACCATACATTCGGAATCTGCACACATCCGGGCGATATTTACACCTGTTCGGTCGCCTTTAATTTCCGTGAACACGTCTACCTTGTTGTCTGGGGCGACGGCCGTTATGCGGGCGAACAGGGATTTAGCAAATTCGATGTATTCGGACAGCTCGTCGCTGCGGATGGTACGCTATTGCCGCCTCCTGATCCGGCTGATCCGGAAAAGAACTTTATCATTGCGGGTAATCCGGATTACGCGGAAAATGTGGCCGACGTGACCTATAGCCATATTACCAATGAATTTTTTGTCGTCTGGGGTACTTCCGTCGGTTATGTTCACGGACAACGCATCAACCATCTCGGGCAGCACGTATTGGCCGATGGCACCATATTGGGATTGCTGAAGACCGGGGATCCTTCCATGCGGATTTCGGACGAATTCGACAATTCGCCGGATAGTTTCCAGGCGCGAGTCCAGGCAAACGTCAAATACAGTCAGTCACAGGAGGGATGGTGTGAATGTGAAGTGGTCTGGAAGGGCCGTCATATCCCGGATGGCAAGGATAATGACATCTGGGGTCAGCGAATCGGATTTTTCAAGGAAGGGGAAAAATTCGTCGCGAAATATGTTGATCTGGACGGTAATACGACATCGGTGGCTAAATATGCCGAACAGAACAGCCTGATGAATTTTGCCAGATCGAACCATGCGATCAGTCTGCAAACCGGCTCCGTCAATGCGCCGGAAATTGCCTATGGCGCGCAGGATAATGAATTCCTGGTGGCCTGGGGCGATGCACGGGATCACGGTTATGGCTCCCAGGATGTCTATTGTCAGCGACTGGCGGTTCAGGATGATCATCATAAAATGCTTTTTCTTGCCGATGATCGCGTTAACACCGTAACAAACAAGGAAAATATTCCGTTGGCCGCCACAGAAGGCCTTTATCAGGGCAGCCTCATCGGAATCGCCCATAATTCAGCTCATAATCAATTCCTGGTTGTTTATACTTTTAATGATCCAAAACAGAGTAATGAACCGGACCTAAAAGGTATTACGGTGTATGGATCACCGCCTACTGCGGTGGAAGAAGATAAAAGTATCCCCGGCGGTCCTTATCTTGGCGCCAATTATCCCAATCCCTTTAACCAGGAAACACAGCTTGATTTTCTATTACAGCAACCAGAGCACATCGTGATATCGGTCTACGACTTGCTGGGTCGTGAGATAATTACATTGTTCAACGGCATCAAACCGGCCGGCCAGCACAGAATGAGCTGGAACGGCAAAGATACTCAGGGGAACGACATGGCGACCGGTATCTATTTCCTCACGCTTCGATATCAATCCAATGTCTTGATGCAAAAAGTAGCATTGGTTCGGTAGAATAGCAAAATAATCCTGATAATCCCCGGAGGCTGTAATCATAAAATTAAGCATTCGGCTTCCGGGGCGTTTTTTAACCTGAAAAATGTCAGGTTACATTGAATGTCCAATTTTAATGCTATAACCGATGTGTCCGGCCTGTTGGTCGGACATTTTACTTGCGCTGAACATGCCAGCGGCGTCACGGTGGTGCTGTGCCCGAAAGGGGCAGTGGCCGGCGTGGATGTCAGGGGTTCGGCGCCGGGGACGCGGGAGACTGATCTGCTTGAACCGCACAACCTCGTCGAGAGGATTCAGGCCGTTGTACTGTGCGGGTCGTCCGTATACGGACTCGCTGCCGTGGATGGTGTGGTACGCTGGCTGGCTCGTAAAGGGTATGGATTCCCGTTATCCGGAGGAAAGGTGGTCCCGATTGTCCCTGCTGCCGCCCTATTCGACCTCGGCCGCGGCAAAACATTCATCCCGCCTGTTGATGCGGAGTGGGGATTCAAAGCCTGTGAAGCCGCAAAAGGTGGGGCTGTAGGCATGGGATGCGTCGGAGCCGGCACCGGTGCTATCGCGGGAACCATTAAGGGCGGTGTCGGCACAGCCAGCCGGAAATTAGCGTCCGGTATTACCGTGGCGGCGATCATTGCGGTAAATTCGCTGGGATCGGTCATTAATCCCGCAACCGGCCGGTCCTGGGAAATGAATGAAGAAATAGATAACGAATTTTCAACCTTGAGAGAAAAATCGATCATTTTACCCGATCCCTACAACTCATTCATGCCCACCAATACGACCATTGGTGTGGTGGCCACGGATGCGCAGCTCAACAAAGCGCAAGCCCGAAAAATAGCCCAGATGGCCCAGGACGGCCTCGCCCGGGCTATTCGCCCGGCCCATACCATGTTCGACGGAGATACCATTTTTGCCCTATCAACGGGAAAAAAAGCCTTGCCGCAGATGGAAGGATTCTTTGCTTCGCCGCAGGCTCAGGGCATCACTGAAATCGGACATGCCGCCGCACAATGCATCAGCCGCGCCATCATCCATGCTGTTTTCGCCGCCGAAAGTATGGGGAGTATAAAAGCTTTCAAGGATTTATAGGAGAATTTTCACGTTCTTAATAACGAACAAAATCGTGGATATGCGAATTATCGGAATAGCATCCTTTGTACCTTATTTTGATATATATGTCTCAAATCGAGTCATTCGACCGGTTTTGACGCATTTTAGCGTTAGGTTGCGCACAAATAGCAGATAATTTACAAATCGGAGGCATGCAAATAATTGCAAAATAATCAATAAATTACAATTTAATTTTGTATCGGAATTCCATTTTTCCGCTGGATGGCATAAATAATGCACATAAGTAATTGATGAATTCCATTAAAAACGTCTATTAAAATTTTCATAAGGAGGGGTTTTGGGATGAATGTAAGGTTACGATCCTGGCCCATGATCATCATTTTGGGCAGCCTGTTGGTAGCGGCAGCAAATGTAGCAGCAATGGATCTGATGCGACCCTATGATCCCGTGATTGTGCAAGGCAAGCATTTACCCACTTTTCTCAGCGCCGACACCAGCCGGATATTTGTCTATGCTTACAAAAATAATGCATGGTCACAAATACCTTTCCAGATCGATGAGGTGGACGGTGGCGGTTATTTTGCCACCCATAATGCGCATCTGGATACTACCGACGAAATCTGTTTCATGGCGGCCGACATGGGCGATAGCGCCGCCGACAATCAATGGATACCCAATTATTCATCCATGCTGTACCAACGCTATCAAGTGTGCGCCACCGATACTTCGGAAACACCTGCGA
>JAFGSU010000479.1 GCA_016934435.1 Candidatus Zhuqueibacterota bacterium
CCGGGACAAGGGATTGGAAGCGAATAAAATCTATTGGTACCGGGTGTCGGCGCTCGACTGGCTGGGCAACGAGAGCAGCGGCGCTAAAATCGCTACCATCCCGGCCATCAGCACCTTCACCTACAGCAACGATGTGCCCAAAACACCGGTTGTGCAGGACATCAACAGCGTCGCATCTCCCGAGTGCGGCGTGCTGGTGCGATGGCAGCCAGCCTTCAACGCAAATAAACACCAGGGATTCCTCGTCTTTCGCAGTCTCAGCCAGAAGGGTGATTACCGCCAGGTCAGCGCCATCGTGCGGCAAAACAAATTCCTCGACCAGACCGCGATCAAAGGCAACACCTACTGGTATCAGGTGCAGGCGATTGATCATGAAAACAAGCTTTCGCAACCATCGGCAGCGGTGCAGTACAAATATTAATGCAAATGGTTTTAAAAAGGGAGCATATACCATGAAAAATAACTTAAACCATATGGATCGAGAAAAACAGCTTTTCAAAATAAGATCTTGGCTGCATAATGGATTAAGATTGGCCCGGGGGCGACATTTTGCATTGCTTTGTATATGTCTTCTCTTAACAATAAACACACTTTTCAGTCAAAGCGCCGTATTTGATCAGGTGCAGAAGGCGCTGGCTCGCGGCGATTATCCGCTCATCAGTATTGCCAAAAACTTTACCGGCGATAAAGCACACGCCATTATCGCCTGCAAGGTGGAGGAAATGACCTCCGGTTCGTATCGGAAATTTATTTATGTCTGGGGTTGCAACCATCCATATAACAAAGATCCGACTTTTTATGATGGCCCGAACGCAAAGAATATTTTGGGCAAAGTCGGCCACTGAGTGGAAATATGAACCCTCGTCGACCAATGTATATGTTATATGATAAAAAGTTGAATTTAAAAAAAGTATAGATCACTAATCATTTTTTTAACCAACCAATCATTAATAAAAACATAAGGAGTATAAAATGTGCATTATTGCCAAATTAAAAATCAGCTATTTGCTGATTGCTTGCTTCGTTGCTTCATTGCCACTCATAGCATTTTCGCAAACTATTTTTTTTGACGATTCCGATCCCAATGTAATGGTAGTTGGAAACGGAACAGTATACGAGATTGGTATACACAAAAATACTGGTGCGATTCTATATATTGAAGATATACGCACTGGTACTCAATTAACAATAGGTCTTGAATGGGATCCATTATGGAATGTTCGGTTTGATGATTCGACTGAGTTGGTATCTAGTGAATACAATCCGCAAAATCTGAACAAGTTTTATTATGCCTGGGATGCAGTGAACAATACATTGACATTAGATTATATACCAGATTCAGGAGCAAATCCCAAAATCACAGCAACTGTTACACTTGAGATAACGAATGATAATTTTTTTAATTTACAACTCCACTTGAAAAATGAGGGTGGAAAACCAATACGGGAAATTGGATTTCACGATCGATTGGGTTTGGCACTTGGAAATGGTGATTGTGCATTAACACCTTTTGGATATCCTGGAATAATGTTGGGATCAGATTTTTTTGCTTCTAATGAACATATGCTGTACTATTACCCAGCTGTGGACGGAGATTTTATCGGGCTAAGAATAAAAAATTCTCAGATGTCTGTTTATGCACTACGGGATGCAGGGGATATTATCCCGAGATCTCTTGGCCTTCAAGCCAAGCTGGATACTGCCTCACCGGATAATTATTTGCTTATTAGAAAGTATATCACCTGGGTTGAACATGACTCATCATGGACAAGCCCGACTACTCGGTTTAGAATAGGGCCAACCTTCAATGAAGCATTGGCAGCTTATCGGATGGAAAATGGAATTGATAAATTTCTAACTTTACCAGCTAAGCTTGGGGATAAGTTTGATATGTTTTCAAAATCACCACTTTATTATTATGCTTTTGCTCCCTGGGAACCGCCTGGATTTCTTTTTTCAGAATTTTCTTCGATTTTGAAACCATACCCAAGCCCTTCTATTATCATGTTGTCAATGTATTACATGTATGGTTTTCCGGGTTACAGTCCAGATTATATACCACCAGTGCCGTTTTTAGGCAGCACTGAAGATTTTCAGAACATGGTAGATTCACTTCAAGCTCAAGGACGGTTGGTTATGCCATTTACTCACTCTATCTATTGGCATGATCATTCAGCGACAATTCAAAATTTACCCGCCGGTGTTCAATTACAAGATATCTGTGTAATCACTGAGGATGGAAGTGTAGATACAATGCTGCATTGGAATGGTCAATTTATTTTATTTGACAAGTACTACTGTGTATCTCCATGCAGTCCATTTGTTCAACAGCGTTTGGCACAAGTATATTCAGATATATTTCAGGTTTATGGCTGTGATATGATGTATCGGGATTGTATTGGAGGTACTGCAGCGCCATATGATTTTAATGTAAATGCTTCCAATCCCACACAAGACTTTCAGAGATGGAAGGAACATTTACAGCAGTTTAAAAATTATCCTGTGGTAACAGAAGGCGGGTATGATCGCTTGACTGAATCCATTACCGGTATAATGGGAACCAATTATGATAACTTTTTCGGGAGTGACAAAGGATGGAACTATGATACTGATGACGGATACTGGCGACCCTATCCGGTAGCACCGTTTCTCTATGGCGATAAAGTGACATTTTACAATTCCTGGGGCACAAATGCGACTGACAAAGATATTATTGCATGGAATCTGTTTTTCAATTGTCCCTTCACAATGCCTCTTGGGGATGTATTCCCCTGGACAATTCATGAAGAAACCGATATATGGCCCTGGTGTTGGGTTATCCACGATTTTCAATATCATGTCGTCTCAAGAACAATGGGTCAATTGATGGACGAGTATAATGACCTTGACGGAGCAGCCACTCGTGCAGTCTATGGAAATATAACAGCAATTCGTAATTGGGATAAGGAGAATACTTATGATGTCGACGAATTGACAATTGCTCCTAATGGTGTGGTTGTGTTCAGTGACGGCGGTGATTGGGTTGCTGGTATTTTGAACAAGTTCAATGGACAGGCCTTGTCACCCGGTGATCATTACCTCGTGTATAGGACGTTTGAAGATTCTATTATTGTCCATCATCCTATGGGAGATAACTCTCCTATCAGAGTCAACCGGCCAGACGGCTGGATTTATTCACAAGGGATACTGGTGCATGCGAAAGGATTGGAAGGCAGTAGAGAAATCTCTCCAACTATCGATGAAAACTACATCCAGTTTAACATGGACAGTACGCTATCACATTATGCGATCACTTATGATACTACAGTTGTCACTAATGTTGAATATTTAGTACCTATTGAATTTAAACTCCATCAAAACTATCCAAATCCTTTCAATACTCGAACGACCATACAATATCACGTTCATAGATCTGACCTTATAGAACTCAAAATTTACAACATCTCGGGGCAGGAAATTCGTACACTCAAGAATGAATTCCAAGAAACCGGGAAATATAGTATTACGTGGGATGGTAAAAATGAGGCGGGCATAACTGTACCCACAGGGCTCTACATGATCAGATTAAAAGTTGGAGAAAAGATCGGCCAAAAAAAGATATTGATCGTAAAATAAGCTATGGAGTATGATAGCATATAGCATTTTACTGCAGGCGACGGCTGGCGCCCTCGCGTTTGACAGTTTCGCTGTCAAAAAATAGCTCTGCATGCTCGGATCAATCAAGTGGTTTCTCACCGCCGCGTGTGAGCCAATCGTTATGTGATCTGAAATCATGAATGATACTGAAACGTCATTTCATTTTCTTTGGAGGACAATTCCATGAAAGCAAAAAGCTCATTTCACCTCATCACAGGCAGCGTATTGGCGCTGCTCATTCTGACTTTTTCAATTTCAGCGCAGACCTATCAACTCAGCGGACGTGTTTACGAGGGCACCACTGGTCAGGAACCCCCAAATTCGTCGTACCTGTCCGGCGTCACGGTCAAACTGTGGGCATCAGATAATTCCGGCCAGAAAGAGACATTGGTAGAGAGCACGACCACAAACAGTGAGGGATGGTATGGTCTCAGCGTGGATGTGGGCGACTATCCCAGGGATTATTTTATTATAGAAGAAATTGATCCGGATGACTATACGTCAGACGGCGCCACATCAATGGGTGGATCCGTACTCTCCTCAAACATCATTCAATACACCTATGGGGAGCTCTCAGGCACTGTGACAGGCAACAAGTTCTGGGACAAGCCGGACACGCCGGATAATGAAGATCCTGTAGCAGATGCAGGCGGACCCTACTCCGGCACTGTTGGACAATCCATAACTCTGGATGGATCGGGCAGTTCCGATCCAGACGGAACCATTAATACGTACGAATGGGATCTCAACGGCGATGGCGATTATAATGATGCTGGGGACAAGACAGGACAGACTGTTCAGAACACATGGAGTTCGGCAGGAACCTACACTGTCAATCTGAGAGTAACGGACAATGATGGCGCCAAGGATTCCGATGCTGCCTCGGTCAAGATTTCGGGAACCGAAGGTGACACAGACGGAGACGGCATTCCCGACAATGTGGAAGGCACCGGCGACCGCGACGGGGACGACATCCCCGACAACGAAGATTACGATCCCAACGGATGGATATACGACGAAATCACGGGTGCGATCATCAAAGGTGGCGCCATCACGGTCACCCCCTCCAAGGGCGTGAACATCATCGAGGACGGGTCTCTGGGTTTCTATAAATTCACCGTGTCCAAGGATGGCCAGTATACCCTGGATTATACACCGCCCGCAGGATACAAGAGCAGCCTCACCCACGTTGCCATGGCCGGACAGCTTGATCCCGATCCGGCTACCGATCCCGATCCGCTGGTGGTGGGTGCCGGGAGCCGTAATGATATTACGAATCAGTTGACGGACTGGTCAGCAGCGAATAATCCGTATTATTTACAATTTAAGCTGTCATTGGGTGATCCTACAATCATTAATAATAATATTCCTCTTGAGGGTCAGCATTTTGATTACGGCGATGCACCCTTGCCTTACCCAAGCGCCAGTCACAGAATCGATACGACGGCTGCATCGGATATGCCCTGGTTCACAGAGTCAGATGTAACCCTGATTGGACAGCCCGATGCTGAGACAGATATGCAGCGCGAACCGCCTGGCCTGGGAGATAATTATAACGGCACAGACGATGAGCAAGGAATGGTTGTATATGGGGATTTGGATGTAGGTTCAGTATATATGGATCATTTTATGTATTCGGGTAACGGCTCTTACACATGTGAGGCATGGATTGATTTAAACGGGGACGGGGATTGGGATGATCCGGGTGAAAAAATTGCAAAGATGGGAGGCGGAGCAACTTCTATTAGTGGTTTATATAGGATGAGGTGGTATGTTCTTGTGCCCGATACCGCAAAAGCTGGAAAAACTTACATTCGTTTTCGCGTCGTCGAAGGGAGTGGCGTGACTTTAACGCCCGACGGACCTGCAGACTTTGGCGAGGTCGAAGATTATGAGGTAGAAATTTTGCCGGAACCCTACGATTATGGCGATGCGCCTTTGCCGTACCCCAGCGCCAGCCATAAAATC
>JAFGSU010000480.1 GCA_016934435.1 Candidatus Zhuqueibacterota bacterium
GATGATGGCGGCCGTGCCGAGGCCACGCGCGTGAACCTGTCGTTCGGATCGCTTTCCAAGAACATAGCGCGCGATATCCCGGCGCATGCCAACGACATCATTTATGTGCCGAGAACGTTCATCGCCGATGTCAACGCTTTCATGTCGCAGATATATGATCTTGTTTTGCCGCCATTCGATTCATATGCACGGTTTTACTATTTCCATGAAATGGTGAACGGTAATTAACCGTAATGGTTGCGGAACTAACATTTTCTTGTAATCAAGAGGAGAAAGCCATGTTACAGTATCATAAAGATGACAGCCCGATATCGACGCAAAGTTTCATGGGCATTGTTCACAAGAGACGGGCAGTGATCCTGTTTCTGTTCGTTTTGATCTTTGCTGTCATAGTGGCGGCTACATTTCTGGTGCCGCCCACTTATCGCGCCAATGCGCGGGTGATGATCAATTACCAGATCGAAGTGGAGAAAGAACATTTGCTCCATCTGGTGCAGGTGAGCGATAAATCCTATTTCGAACGATTGAGTACGGAACCTTTAATCATTAAGACGCGCAGCATTCTCGAGCCGGTTGTGGATGCTCTGGGTCTGGACAGCGGCAAGGCCAGCGCCCAGGCCAGCGCCGAGCAGGCTACCAGCAACCGTGAACAAGCCATTGAGGCGCTCGAAAAGAACTTGAAGGTTGAACGCGAAAAGGATTCAAACGTACTTACGGTGAGTTACGACAGTCGCAATCCTCGCCTGGCAACAGATATCGTCCAGCAGGTAGTAGGCGAATACGTCAAACAACGCCCGGGTCTGGAGCGCGATGAACGGGTGTTCCAGTTCTTCGATAAGCAAATCCAGGTGATCAAAGATCAGATCGACGAAGTCGAAAAAAGGGGTATGGATTACCGGATGCGTGAACGGTTGATCTCTCCGGACAAACAATCCTATTTCATGTTCGAAACACTCGGTGATTATGATCGCCGCTTGAGCAAAGTTCGCGCAGACCGCATTGCCAAAGAAGCGCGTTTAAAGGTCATCCGCGAACAGGTAACGCAGGGGAACGAAATCATTATCCCCAACACCGCAACCGGCAGCAGCCCCAGTCGCTATATGTACATCAATGAGTTGAGTAAAAATTTGCTCGATCTGGAAATGCAAAAGAGCGATCTGGAACAGCGGTATACGCCGCAGCATCCGGACCTGGCGGCTGTGCTGGCACAGATCGAAAAGGGCAAAGAGACCATTCGCGATGAAGTGAAAGAACTGGTACGCGGTGAAGAACTGGACATCAAAGCCATGTATGCCGAGGAGCAAGCTCTGGCGGGCAGTATGGCACAGGTTGTCAACACGGTTACCGAAATGAGCCGGCAGGAATATGAACTGGGAAAAATTACCATCGGAATAGAGGATTTAAAAGCCGTTTATTCCATGCTCGTGCGCCAGCGTGAAGAAGCGCGCATAGCGGCCAACCGTAAGGAACAGCTGGTGCAGGTCAAGGTTATCGATGAAGCCCAGTTGCCGCATACACCCGTTTCACCCAACAAGCCTTTGTGGATTGCACTCGGCCTGTTGTTGGCTCTGGTGGTTTCATTCGGTGTGGCCTTTTTCATCGAATATTTCGATCGTTCCCTGAATACGGCGGCTGATGCGGAATATTGCCTGGGCGTGCCGGTTATTGCAGCTATTTCGGATTTTCAAGTAAAGCCAGTTCAGCCTGAAGCAAAAGGTTCTGGCCAATGATCTTATATAATCAGACCTTTTATGGGCTTAACAGTAAATGCTGTTAAAAATAAGAATTGATGATCAAAGGAAGATGGAGAATTGAAATGAAAAACCTGTTGAAAATCAGACGCTGGGAAGCAGGCTTGAAGCAGTACGAATTGGCTTTTTTATTGGGATGCAGCGCCACCTATCTGTCGATGGTCGAAAACAATCGCGTCGAGGCGACCAGCGATTTTAAACGTAAAGCCGCTGAAATTTTCGGCGTAAAGGTGGATGACCTGTTTCATAAAGAGTTTGCAAGTTGACCGCTTTCAAGACTGTTCGAATAATTGTCAATGAGATCGTAGAAATGTGTATCGTGCAGCGAGGATAATATGTATCTAAATTTTTTCGACCTCAAGGAAGAACCATTTGCCACAACCCCGGATCCGAAATTTCTTTACAAGAGCGCCGTCCATCAGGAAGCGCTGGATCGGATCATGACTTCTGTGTCTATGCGGCGGGGCATCAACGCCATCATCGGCGAACCCGGCCTGGGCAAGAGTATGCTTATCCGCACTATGCTCAAAGGATTCAGTGACAGTGTGCATTTTGCCTGGGTCTTTAATACCAATATGGATTCGCGCGACCTGATTAAGTACATCTGTCGGGATTTCGGTTTTAAACCGAAGGCGACCGATCTCAGCGATCTGTTAATGGAGCTTTATACATTTCTCATTAAAGAATATGAACAGAAGAATTACACGATTCTCATCATCGACGAAGCGCAGAATTGCACTCCTGAGGTGCTGGAGGAAATTCGACAGTTATCGAATCTGGAAACCGTCAGCAACAAGCTGCTGCAGGTGATCCTTTCTGGCCAACCGCAACTGGATGTATATCTCAATGAACCTTCGCTGCACCAGCTGAAACAGCGTATCAGTCTGAAAGCGACCCTGCATCGTCTGGGTTGGGAGGATACAGTCCAGTACATCCGTCATCGTCTGCAGGTGGCTGGCGCCAAGCGGGATGATATTTTTTCGGAAGCCGCTCTGGGCGCCGTATATGAAATCAGCGACGGCGTGCCGCGCTTGATCAACCAGGTTTGCGACAATGCCCTGCTATCGGCCGCGCAGGCGGAAACGGAGCAGGTTGATTCCGTCCTGATTATGGAGCTGGTCGATAAGGGAAAAGTCGTTAGCGCTGCTACAGCTGAGGACCTTGCTAAAAAAACCGAATCCAGGGAGCGGGAAAGGCAAACAAAGCAGACGGATGCGGCCGAAAAGAGTTCGAGGCCCTCGCCAATTGCCCCAAAAATGCAAAAACCTCAACCCGCTGTGGTTCTGGAAATAATGGATGGATTTGATGGCGTGGATCTGGGGGAGCTGGATACTAATTAATGAATTCGATATTTATCCGTTTTAACTCAATTAACAAGAGGTGGGACCATGAGTGTCATATATAATCATCTGGAAAAGTTGGACGAAAAAGAAGGCAAGTCCTCAGCGCCGTGGCGCACGGCGGCGGGAGCCTCCAAAGGGGGCGCCTTATCCTTTGATTTGCCGCAGGAGATTCTCAGTGATTTTTATGATCTGCGAGAATACATCCGCATCGCCGGTATGCGAGGACAGATGCGCGTGCTCTCCATCACCAGTTCGGTTTCCGGCGAAGGGTCTTCGACCATCGCCACATTCCTTGCTTTTTTGATGGCAAAGGGATTGGAAAAGAAATTTGAAAAAACGGTGATGCAGACCAGTAAAGAAGCGACGGCGGACGCAAAAACAGGCGAAAAGGACAAAAAAGAGGCGGAAAAAATGTTCCAGGAGGAGTTCGCCAGCTATCTGCAGAAAGAAGAGGGAAAAGGAGAGCCCGGCGCCAAAGCGGCAGAATCCGGTATCCTGCTCATCGACGGCAATCTGCACCAGCCTTCGCTGCATAAATATTTTGGCTTAAATGTGGAGGATGGGCTGGCTGAGATCGTCGAGGGACACGCGGATTGGCATCGGCTGGCGAAAAATGTACGCCAGAGCGACCTGAAAATTATCACCGCGGGCCGTGTGCGCGGCAATCCGGCGGATGTCATCGCTTCCGATACCCTGCGCCTTTTGCTGAAACAATGGCGACAGGAATTCCGCTACGTCATTATCGATTCGCCGGCGGTACTCAATTTTGTCGATGCGCTGACCCTTGCCGCCATGGCGGACGGCGTCATCCTGGTGGTGCGCGCCGGCGCTACCCGCTGGGAAATCGCCCAGAGCGCCAAGCGGAAACTGGTCATGGCGCATGCGAACCTGCTCGGCGTAGCACTCAATCGTCATAAATTAACCATTCCGGATAATTACTATCAGAGATTGGTGTGATCCGCTGCCATGGCCATGGCAGCGGATATAACACCGGCGCTACGGAAATTTTGCGTCGGAAGATATTCCCGTATTAAAAAGCATTGGGTAATCACATGCAAAGCTTAACGGTAAATAGAAATCATCCAAACCAGCTCGTTTTTTCCCTGCTGATCACCTGCGTTGCCATCGTGGTCTCCGCAGGAGCCTGGTATGTCTGGCAATTGGAAACCAAATGGGCGGTTTTCGGCTTCTTAGCAATCCTGTTCCCATTTATTGTGGCGATGACCCGGGATGTTCGCCGCTTTTTAATCTGGATGATGATATTTTTAATACCATTGGGTATTGATTACAAACTATTTTATCACATTTCGCATTCCGGTCAGACCGGCGTATCGCTGGGTACAACGGAAATTATCCTGTTCATTTTATTGATCC
>JAFGSU010000481.1 GCA_016934435.1 Candidatus Zhuqueibacterota bacterium
GCGCCGGTTTGGAATCGGTCTTGTCGGTCAATCCCACCCAGGCAATGGCATCCTGCACCGCTTTGTTCCGTTCAGCCGCCGGCATCTTGAGCAGCAGCAGCGGAAACTCGACATTTTCGTAGACGGTGTATACCGGAAACAGGTTGTAGGTCTGAAATATAAAGCCGAGATGCCGGTTGCGCAATTGCGCCGCCTGTTTGTGGGTTAGCGAACCAACAGACTGACTCAGCACCACAGCGACGCCTTCGGATGGCACATCCAGGGAACCGATGATGTTGAGCAGCGTGGTTTTGCCGGAGCCGCTGGGCCCGACGATGCCGGTGAACTCGCCTTTTTTGAACAACAGGTCGATGTCGGTCAAAGCGGTAAAATAACCGCCGCCCATGGGGAAGCGCTTTACCAAATTTTCAATCCTGACAATTTCGGAATTCTGCATCATAGTCCTCATGATAGAATAGTTACTTTTGTCTCTATTTTCTGCGTCGGCAAGTGCGATCAATGGTCGCAGCTTGTAAAAACATATTTGCTGTTTATCAAGACTTTCCCTTATGGATTGTATTTCTTACAATTGTATTCTATTTCCTCCAGGTTGAACCTGGCGTAACAAAACTCACCCTCTGGTTTGTGCCAGATGGCCTCGCCGTAGGAGGTGGCCATTCTGCCGTCGAATTCTTTATATTCTTTTAGCGGTGTGGTCCATCTATAATTATTGTAGACCTTGCCGTCCGCTGATTCATATCTGTCGTCGGAGGCAAAATTGATCAATTCGCCTTTCTCATTGAAATAGCGGAGGTATTTTTGCACCGGACCGGGTAAATGTTCGATATCCTTCTCCGTCATTATCGGCTGCGCCGACATTCTGGTCAATCCGAGTTCGACTTGATTTTTAAATACATTCTGAAAGCTCGTCGGCCGTGATTCGGCAAAGGCTATAATGACCGGAATGAGCAAAATTACATTGGCTGCGGTGCCATACCTGGCGTCGCTCCAGGAGGATATAATCAGTACCTGAGAAGTCACAATGGATAGCAGACCGATGATCCACCAGCTCTCTCTTTCTTTGAAATAGAGCGCGAATGTGGCCAGGAACAATACCGTGGTTACCAACCATAATGCGCCCAACGGCTTTGAAATGTTTTTCGTCAGTTGCTCCACCGGCGCTATGTGAAAGGCTTTGACAAATCCCAATAAATGGATCAATCCGTGAATAAACATGATGATGAGAAAAACAAAACGCATAAAAATCCTCCCTTTACGGGCGATAAAAGTCGGAGTGTATATCCAAATTTTATGGTTGCCCGGTAAAAGACATTCATTGTGAAAATTAAAAATTATAAACCACCATCACCTGCAGTCCCTTGCCGTTAAAAGCGTTAAACGACTGCTGGTTTTGATAGAGCAGAAACTGCTCCGGATTCCAGTAGCCCATGAGATTGATCTGCCAGCGGTCGTAGGTCCGGCTCCAGTTAATGAAACGGTACCAGTCCCGATTCTCCCAGTCATAGAAAACCATGCCCTGGAACATGTCGAGGATGCCGAACGGATAGCCGGCGGAGAGGGCGGAGAAAGAATAGGTTTCTTCTGCTTCAAGCGCTTCTTCGCCGGTCGCCAGCAGCAGGTATTCGCCCGCAAGGTGGAGGCCGTTGCCGAGGCCGAAGGTGTAATCGGCGCCGATGTTGACCATATTTTGATAGGCGAACGCCGTCCACTGCAGCCGGCGGTGCACCAGGACCGCCTCGAACCAGCAGCCGATGCCGACGTCCCATTTGCCGTCCAGGGCAAGTCGCTGTTCGGGAGCGCTGCCGGTGCCCAGGGGCATGGCGTTCAATAATCCTTTTTGCAAATCCATCTGCCGGTGATGGTAGGAAAAGCCTATTTCGCCGGTTGCCAGAGGCAGCTGAATCCGGCCGCCGTATTCCAGCTTGTGCGCATCGCCGGGGATGACTTCCCAGCCCTTGAGATCGTCGTTGCCGTACAGTCCCCACAACCACAGGTTGGCGTTATTGAGAAAGTAATACCGCACCAGCAGCCCGTAGACGCCGTCGGTGAGCTGCAGCGGGTCGCGCGGATCGATGCGGTCGAACCACATCAGCGGCCGCAGCAGGAGGGCGGAGCCGAAATTGATTTTTTGTAATCCGGCGCGTACTTCTAACTGTGCGCTCGAAAGCCGCAGATAGCAGCGATAGGGTTTCAGTTCGCCGTCGCGGTTCTCTCGATTCCAGCCGGCAAAGCTGTGAAAGCCATAGGCGTGCAGCGCTACTTCGGCGCTGATCCGATATTCCTTGGATAAGGCTTTTTCCGCGTACAGCGCCGGAATGAATCGCGCCCCGACTTGCGAATGCTTTGCTTCCTCGCCGTCATAAAGCGCCCAGGAGACGATCTGACCCTGCCAGTCGATCTGCTGCGCCCCGGCCATTTGCCCTGAAATCAGCTGTATGGCGAGAAGCGCCGCGCCGAAGATAGGCAGGTTGGGATAGAATCCTCTGCGATCGCTTTTGCCGTATCGATGAACGGCAAACGGTTTTATGTGGTTATCAGGTTTCATCTTTTCCGAAAATCCCATAAAAGAAAAAACGGGTTATCTCCATGATCAAATCCTGAGGCGTATCGTAAAGGGCGAGCAGTTTTTCATCTTTGGCTGCCTGCAACAAATTTTCGAGCATGTAAAGCAGAAAAGGGGGATAAATTTCCACTCTTATTTGACCGGCCTTTTGTGCCCGGCTAAAATCATGGACGATTCGCTGATAAGATTCATGCGCTATCTGCGCGATCAATTCTCTGATTTCCGGTTCCGCCTCCTTGTGAATATCATCAAAAAATTCCTGACTCAGATCTGTGGTTTGCTGCCATTTCAATTGAACCATTTTTTTTACTTTTTCGCGGAACGGTATGGGCTCTTCCATAATCTGGTCGTACTGTGACATGACTTCATCAACCATGCGCCGAATGATATATTTGAGCAAATCCGATTTGTTGCGGAAATATTTGTAAAAAGTCATTTTGCTGACTCGCGCCTCACGGCAGATTTCTTCAACAGATACGCGCTTGACGCCATGGCGCATAAATAGCGCTTTTGCCGCCTCGTATAGCTGATCGACCTTGTTCTTACGTGGACCCGCCATAAATATAGAACCTTACGAAATTATAATATTATTACGTTAATCGTTTGATATTATAAGTATCGTACGTATATAAACGGATAATTGTTTCATTATATTTCAATCGCTATTCGTATGGTCTTATTGACGTCGAGCCGTTTAATCATCTTTTTTTCGTCGACGTCGCTTCCACCAGCACGGCGGTGCCGTAGCACAGCACCTCGGTCACGCCCTGCATGATCTCGGTGGCATCGTAACGCACGCCGATCACCGCATTGGCGCCTCTCTCCTCGGCGTGGCTGACCATCATCTCAAAGGCTTCTTCGCGGGTTTGTTCACACAGCTCGGAGAACAGGGTGATGTTGCCGCCGAATATGGTCTGCAGCGACGCGCCGATGGTGCCGAAGATGGAACGCGACCGCACGATGATGCCGCGCACTACGCCGAACGACTCGACGATGCGATAGCCGTCGATGGTAAAGGCGGTAGTGGTCAGGCCGTGCATCGGCGGCGGCTGCATGGCCCGCTCTTTTTCGGTTTCGCTCAATTTGGGAAAACACTCCCTGCAGATGGTTTTGGTTTTAAAATAGTATCGGGATGGATACTCCTTACCACATCGCTCGCATTTCATGGCGGCCTCCGGCGCATGATAGATTCAAATTTTATTTTCAAATGCTTATGATTATATTATAAGGATATTTTGATTCCTTTGCAATAAAAAAGCCCAAATTTACGGCGCTGTCGATGGCAACACCGATTCGGTGTCTACAGGTTAATTAAATATTCCTGTGGGTTGCACATTTTACCTTCAATTTGCGAATGTGCACCTAATTCGGGGATCATACAATGGCATTCGTGGGGGGTACATCCCGATTCCAAAACGCCTCACCAGGCATCCGGCAGGTTGGTGTGAGATGAAAATTTATAAAATTGGGATTGCCGCTATTTAACCTTTTTTTGTTTGCGGCGTATCATGAGTGTAAGGTTGATTGTTATCGCGTTGCCGCTGATCCTAAATCCTGATGGAACGAATCCCGGCAGAGTATGCCGGATTATCTGGAAATGAGAGGACCTGTTGTCGGACGATATCTCAAAAGCCGGATATGCAAATCATTCGCATGATCTAAATGTTTTTCGCCGACTGGTGGAGACGCATCAATCGTACGCTTATGCGCTGGCGATACGGTTGTTGCATAATCGGCAGGATGCGGAGGATGTGGTCCAGGAGGCGTTTATTCGCATCTGGCGGCACCGGTCGCGATATAATCCGGAGGTCAAATTCACCACCTATTTATATAAAATTGTCGTTCGTCTGTGTTATGACCGGCTGCGATCGCGCAAGCGGCGACGGAGGGTCATCGATAGCGAGATGGAAGTAAATAGTGCCTGCGCCGCTGATGATAATGATGAAATCGCAGACATCGATCAGCAGGAGCTTTTACAGCGCATCCATATCCTGGCATCGGCTCTGCCGCTGAAGCAAAAATTGGTCTTTTGCCTGCGCGATCTGCAGGGATTGACCATCGACGAGGTCAAGCAGGTCACCGGATTATCCACCGCTGCCGTAAAAACCAATCTATTCCACGCGCGCAAGTTTTTGCGAGAACAGCTAACTCGCCGGGAATAGGTATAATCATGGTATTCTAACTTTCGAGTGTAAAATGAGTTGTCGAAAATATCGAAAATATATTGAATTGGATGATCTGTTGACCGAAGCGCAAGCCGCTCGACTTCAGCAACACATTCAAATTTGCGCCGGCTGCGCCCGCCTGTGGCGCAACCGGCAGGCGTTCAAGCAGAACATCGAGCTGATGCAGGACCATCCGCCCGTACCGGAGCAGCCGCAAATACTGACCGAAGCCATCATGTCCTCCCTCCCTGTTGCATCAGCAAAAGCGGGTGCAGGGCGATCAAAATCGACTCTTATGAGCCTTTTCCTGCAGCAGAGGGTGCGCCTGGCTCTGGTAGGGCTGCTGGTACTGCTGCTGAATGCGCTGGCGCTGCAGGAGGCAGCCATAAGCTACCGTCTGTGGCAGTGGGAGCAAAAAGCGGCCAGTCAGACGGTACAGCCGTACAACGTTGTCGCATTCTCCGGTCATTCCATTTTTCTGCGATATTTTGCCGGTAGCGCCCAGGCGCGCGAGTTGATGCGGCAGATCGAGAAGGAGGCGACGCAGCTGGCAACCCTGATTAAAAAGAAACGCGACGACCGTTCTTCTGAGGAGATGGCGGATATTGCTTCGTTCCAACGCAGTTTTGAAAATAAATGGCGATATTCTTTCTCCACTCGCAATGACATGCTTTACTATCTCCTTCCAGAAATAATAGCATTTTTGCCATGCTCAACTCGAAAGGAGGTGGCAGAAATTGAGAGGCTGCTCATGCGCTTGCCGGGGAGTAAAGCCATGGAACGCATCCTGCGTGTGGGCCAAGTACGCCCGGCATATAATCGGCTTTTCCTTTCATTGAAGGAACTTTGACCATAGTCCCATTTTTGAAGACTTTCAGGAGGTGAAAAATGAAAACGCGATCAAGATATATCGTACGCACGTTATTGCCGCTGTTGTTGCTTTTCTTCGGCAGCTGCAAGGAGATCACCACCACCACTCAGGTTTTCCGCGACGGCAGTTTGCAAAGAATCGTCGAGGTGAAACCGGCTTCCGAGGTTACCGGCGAGGGCGCTTTTCCCATTCCTGTGGATGAATCCTGGCAGGTCGAAATAGTGAAGAATGAAAAAGACAGCAGCCGTTCGATCTATCGGGCGAAAAAAACGTTCGCCAATGTCGCCCGGTTGCAGGCGAAATACGCTCTGCCGAGCGACACCACGCTGCAGGTGCAAGTACAGATTGATTTAAAAAAGCGGTTTCGCTGGTTATATACGTTTTATGCGTATGAGGAAATTTACAAATCCTATAATCCCTTTCATCGGGTGCCGATTCGGGACTATATAACCGATGATGAATTGCATCGTTTTGCGGAGGATGATTCAACGCTTGAAGAAAAATTTGAGGCGTGGGGCGATGCAGCGATGTTTGAGGAGCTGTACTGTGCGCTGTACGATAGCCTCCAGGCGCTGGCGGATGCGGAATTGTCGCCTGCAAAGCTCGAAACCCATAAGCAGGTCCTGTATGATGCCCTCATTGAAAAAGAAGCGCTGGAATCGGAGGAATGGCTGGCGATTCTGCAGGAGGTTTTGCACAGCCCAAAAGTTGTAAAACTGCAACCGCAATTGGACGCCATTGAGAAAATGTTATTGAAAAAGATTGAATTCGCCCATGGCGTGCAGGAAGACAGCTATACCAACATTGTGGCAATGCCCGGACTGCTCGTCTACAGCAATGCCGAACAAACCGAGGGCAATGTTGCCACCTGGCTCATTCCGCCCAGAGGCTTTCTTTTTGAAGATTATATCATGGTGGCGGAATCGCGCGTCGTCAATCTGTGGGCCGTAGGTATAACCGTGTTTCTGGCCCTGCTAACGTTATGTGCATGGCTCTGGGCGATGTGGCGGGCCTGGCGGGCGAAGCGGGCAGCCTGATATGGTGTCTGTGAGATAACATCGGAGGCGGTCAGATTATATCCGTAATTTCAGGATAAAGTATAACGGGTTATCCCAAAATAACATTGATTCGGTGCGCGCAGCTTATTCAGGTAAGCCTGTGGGTGGCACATTTACAGGTCAGTTCTTCTAGGGACATGGCGGAGATTGCTTCGCTCCAACGCAGTCTTGACAATGCACGATCGTTCTGTTGCTCCACTAAGGACACAATACAACGATGTCATCGCGAGCGGAGGACATAGATACGTAAAAGGCCGGTATCTGCCGTGGAGCGTGGCGATCCCCGCTGAAAGGGCATTGGACAGTGATAGTCACCTTTTAGCGGAGATTGCTTCGCTCCAACATAGTTTTGATGATGAAGGATAAATCTGTTCCTTCGCTCGCA
>JAFGSU010000482.1 GCA_016934435.1 Candidatus Zhuqueibacterota bacterium
CGGGATTCCGTATTCGGCCATTTTATCAACCGTCCACAGACCCTCGTTGGCCGGCCGCGACTCGGTAACGGAAACACGGATCGATTTACCCTGGTCTTTTGCCCGCTTGAGGATGCGCCAGACGGTGGAACTCATACTGTACATAAAAATTGAATCGCCGTCTTTTATCTTCTCCGCGCCGTATTGGGCTACATTTTCGAGAGCCTGTTCGGCAAAATCCTTGAACTTTTGCGCTTCCAGATGAATGGCTGCTTTTAAGTCATTTGCACCGGCATCATTTTCAACCGCCGAATCAACCTGTTTCATCAATATATGTAACGCGTTGATAGGCGGAGCCAGAGAGGGCAAAACGCCCAGGATCGAGTCAACAGCCACTTCGATTTCTTTGACCAGCTCATCGAGGTTAGTCGATTTATTATCCTCAACCATGCGGTCAATTGCGTCAACGATCTCCAGAGCTGTATCGGCAGCTCCGCCGATAACATCCTCATGAACTCGTTTTACAACCGTTTCAATTATTGAATGTTGCACCATAATTTCTCCTTCGATTATTTATTCCTTCCTTGATTGCTTGTTTTTCTTATTGCACCAATAATCCTTGTATACCCCGTACATCGGCACAGATTACCGGATATCGCTTCCCTGATCTCCTGATCGCTTGGATTGGGTTTTTCACTCAACAATGCATAGGCCGACATAATGAATCCCGGCGTACAGTATCCGCATTGAACCGCCCCTTCCTCGGCAAAATTCTTTTGAAGTGCATGCGGGTGGTCTTTCGTCCCTATCCCTTCAATGGTTTTAATACTGCATCCCTGCGCCTTCATAGCCGGCACCATACATGAATTGACAGGCTTATCATCCAACAAAACGGTGCAGGCGCCGCATTCACCTTCCCGACAGCCGATCTTCGTGCCCAGCAGCCCCAGCTTCTCGCGTAAGACATCGACCAGCATTGCCGCCGGATCAACTTCTACGGTAACCTTCTTTTCATTGACGGTCATATAAAGTGTTTCTTTCATCGCATCATTCATCCATATTTTTTATGCTGCCGGTTCCTGAACCGGGGAAGATAAATTTTTTAAACAGCGCTTTACCAGCGCTCGCACGATCTTTTTCCGATAGGCTGCCGATGCCCGCAGATCGTCGATAGGCATGCAGCCCTGCATACACAGGTCGCTGACTGTATCTGTGATTTCTTCTTCGTTAATCGATTGCTCGTTTAATGCGCGCTCGGCTTCCGGCACGCGCATCGCTGTTGGGCCTACCGCACCCAATGCAATGCGCGAATTCTTTACCGTGCCATCAACCATCTCGGCCGCAATCGACACATTCGCTACGGCAATGTTCATGGCCTTGCGTAAGCCCACCTTCTCAAAGCTCCCTCTTGCACGCACGTCCGGCACAGGGAACTGCACACCGGTAATTAACTCTTCCGGATTACAGCTGGTTTTTCCCGGCCCTATCAGAAACATCGACAGCGGCATCTTTCTTTCACCCCTGCTTTCGCTAAGCAATGTCACGGTACTGTCCAATGCCAGCAAAGGCAAAACGCCGTCAGCGGCTGGTGAGGCATTGGCGACATTACCAACCAATGTGGCGATATTCCTGATCTGGGGTGATCCGATCTGGTGGACGGCCTTTGCCAAAAACGGGACATGTTTCCTGACTGTTTCTGATTGTTCAATCGCCGACAGGGTTACCCCCGCACCGATATTTATCGCATTTTTCTTGACGGAAATGCCTTTCAGTTCGGAGATACGGCTTATATCGACAATAACCGCAATAAACGAATCCTCTTTCTCAAGACTCACGATCAGGTCTGTCCCCCCGGCAATGACCTTCACATGATCCCTGTGCACATCAATTAGTTCCAGGGCTTCCTTAAGCGAAACCGGTAAAAAGTATTTTTCCCAACGGTATTTCATTTTGCTTTTTTACCTTTTATAACTTCGTGCACATCTCGGGATGTATCAACGGCGTCCAATACCCTTTCAGGTGTGGCTGGCAGACGATGTACATAAGTCCCTGTGAGACTGGCCACCGCGTTGATGATTGACGGCGCCGGCGCTACCACGACCACTTCCGCCAGGCCGCGTCCGCCAATGTAACCGAAAGGTATAGGGTGATCGACGAAATGACTGTTGATCACGCCGGGTGCATCCAGAGCTGTGGGGATCAGGTATGTGGACAGGCCGTCAGTTAAAGGCAGGCCCTCTTTCATTTGAAACTCCTCAGAGAGGGCGTACCCCAATCCCATAACGCACCCACCCTCGATCTGTTTTGCCGCGCCGATGGGATTTATGATCCTGCCGGCATCGATAAAAGCATCCATCTCCAGGACGAATACTTCTCCTGTATCCGTCTTCACATCTACTTTTGTGACCAGAGTCTCGTAAGAGTATTGATTAACGGGGAATCCCTGCCCATTCTCATCGAGGTCGGTTGTCGCAGGTGCCACAAACTTGTAGCTCGCTTTCAGGTCGATGCGGCTCCTTTTCGCCTCCTGCAGCACTTCAGATAACGACACTTTTTCGCCTGTATCCGAACAGATATCCTCGCCTTTAACCTGCACATGGTCCGGTGAGCAGCCCAACATTTCCGCAGCAACGGATTGTATCTGTCCGCGTATCTTCCTCGCGGCCCCCCATACGGCATTACCTGTTGTGCCGGTATGGCGTGAAGCGCCGGTAGACCCTGCGTTGGGCGAGGTCGCGGTGCTCTGCGGCATCCATCTTGTTTTATCTACCGCCAGGTTTCCCAACGCCCGGCAGAATAGCAGGCGTATCTCCGCTTCCAGTCCCTGTCCGATATCGGACGTTGCGGCGTAGATTTCAAAAACGTTATCTTCGCCAACCTCGACCCGCACTTCCGACGAGTCCTCATGGCCGAAATGGTAATTAACACCCTGCATCACAGAGGCAAAGCCAATACCATCATTTTTATATGAATCAGTCTTTTCCAGATCAATATCAAAATATTTTGCAGCCGCCTCGATCGTATTCCTCGCCCCTACGCCCGGTGGCGGGTTTTGTCCACTGATCATCGTCCCATCATCCCTGATCGCATTGATCCACCTGAAGCGTAAGGGATGGATATTCAATGCTTTTGCGATCTGGTCGACCTGCGATTCAACCACGAAAGCCACCGCCTGGTTTCCCCAGGCACGCATGGCTCCCGACATGATATTATTCGTATAGACAACCTTTGTGTCCACCCGTGCATTCTCAATCTCATATACTCCGTTCGCACCCAATGAAGCAAACTTCAAAATGGCCGGGCCCCAGTGCGCATATGATCCTGTATCCGCTGTTATTTGCATTTGCATGGCGGTTAACCGTCCATCCAGCGCTGCCCCCGTCCTGGCCTTTATAACCATGGGATGTCTTTTACTGTGCCCGCGCAGCGATTCCGACCTGCTCCATACCATACGGACCGGTCGTTTGGATTTCCACGCCAGCAAGGCGCAATACAGCGTAACCAGACTGTCATCCTTGCCGCCAAAACCACCGCCGGCATGCACATCGATGATAACCACCTTATCTTCCGGTAGATCAAGCACCTTGGCAGCCAGCTCTCTTTCCAGATACGGGTTCTGGCTGCCGACAAATATACGCAGCCCGTTCTCTAAGGGTTCGGCAAACGCCACCTCGGTTTCCATAAAGGCATGGTCTATTGAAGGCAGACGGTATGAATTTTCTATAATGACATCTGCCTCTGCAAAACCGTCTTCAATATTCCCATGCCGGATCTTGATCTCCGCAGCAATATTGCCGTCCTGGTGAATCTGTGGGGCTTCCGGTTTTAATGCATCCTCAACCGAAAAGACCGCTTCCAGACGTTCAACCTCAATATCGATCAATTCCGCTGCTCTGCGGGCAATATCCTCGTTATCGGCAGCAATCAGGCAGATCGCATCCAGCATGGAACAGGCTTTGTGCCCTTCCTGTACAATGACAGGCGTATCGTTGATCAATTTGCCGACAAACTTTTCCCCCGGTATATCATCCGCAGTAACAA
>JAFGSU010000483.1 GCA_016934435.1 Candidatus Zhuqueibacterota bacterium
AGGATATGCGCAACATGGGCGGCCTGCGCAAGCACATGCCCGTCACCTACTGGACCATGCTCATCGCCACTCTGGCGATTGTCGGCATTCCCGGTTTCAGCGGGTTCTTCAGCAAAGATGAAATCCTCTGGCAGGCCTTTTCCAGTTCCGGGGGCGGCATGGGCCTTTGGCTCATCGGCGCTGTCGCCGCCGGTCTGACGACGTTCTATATGTTCCGGCTCATTTTTATGACGTTCTGGGGAAAACCGCGCATGGATGCGAAAACGGCCGCGCATGTGCATGAAGCGCCTAAAGTCATGACCGTACCGTTAGTGATCTTGGCTGTTTTATCGGTTATCGGCGGCTATGTGGGCATTCCCGCTGTTTTCGGCGGCTCCAACCGTTTTGAACATTTTCTGGCGCCGGTCTTTAGCGGGAGTCGGGAATTAGTGCACGCTTCCCAGTCCCACGGACAGGCTGCGGCGCACCACTCCCTTGAGCTCTTTTTGATGGGCATCGTCCTGGTCGTGGTTCTGGTCGGTCTGTGGCTGGCCATACAGTTTTACCTGCGCAAAACCGATTTGCCCGCGCTCGCCGCACAAAAAGCCGGAGCGCTCTATCGGCTGGTGTTCAATAAATATTATGTCGACGAACTCTATGACCAGCTGATCTGCAATCCGCTGCGATGGCTGTCGGATACGGCATTGTGGAAATGGATCGACATCAAGGGCATCGACGGCTCGGTGAACGGGGTGGGTACTCTGGCGCGTCAGAGCGGCAAAGTTCTCAGCCGCCTGCAAACCGGCTTAGTGCAAAATTATGCGCTGGCGTTAGTGGTGGGGATAACGATCCTGTTGTTGTATTTGTTGTTATAAATGTGAAGCTTTCTGGTTTGAAATAAACCGAGACTGTCGCTAACACTATCTTGTATATTAAAAATCACTTATCCGTGGACGGTCGGGGATAACACCCCGCTTCATTGTGGCGGATAAGGGCGATTAAAATCGGCGGAGGGGAAGGTCCGCTGTCCCAATAAACAGGTCATGTGCCTTTGGAGCCGCTAAATGGTCGATTTAACGAATATACCCATTCTCAGCATCCTGACGTTTCTGCCCATCGGCGGCGCGTTGCTGTTGATGTTGGTGCCGCGCCAGCGCGAGCAGTTCATTCGCTATTTCGCGCTAATTATGACGCTGCTGGTATTTCTGCTGTCGCTACCGCTTTTTATCCAGTTTGACGGCGCCAGCTCCGCCTTTCAATTTGTAGAAAGGGCGGAATGGATTCCGTCCGTCGGCATTGGCTACCATCTCGGCGTCGATGGTATTAGTCTTTTAATGGTAATGCTCACGACGTTCTTGACGCCCATTGTCATCCTTACCTCCTGGAAACCGATCACCCGGCGGGTGAAGGAATACATGATCGTCTTCCTGATGCTCGAAACTGCCATGCTGGGTGTTTTTCTCGCCCTGGATATGATTCTGTTCTATCTGTTCTGGGAAGGCATGCTCATCCCCATGTATTTTATCATCGGCGTCTGGGGCGGGCAGCAGCGCATTTATGCGGCGATCAAGTTTTTCCTGTTTACCATGTTCGGCGGCGTACTGATGCTGGTGGGCATCCTGGTCTTGTACTTTATGCACTCGCATCAGGCGGGATTTGCCAGTTTCGACTATCTCGACTGGACCCGCATGCTGATCGATCAGAGATCACAGCTATGGCTGTTTTTAGCGTTTGGACTGGCGTTCGCCATCAAAGTGCCGATGTTTCCGTTTCATACCTGGTTGCCCGATGCGCATGTGGAAGCGCCCACCGGCGGCAGCGTCATCCTGGCCGGTATTTTACTGAAGATGGGCACCTATGGATTTTTGCGCTTTTGTCTGCCGCTATTTCCCAATGCGAGCCAGGAGTTTTACATGCTGATTTCCATTTTGGCGGTCATCGGCATCATCTATGGCGCCCTGGTCTCCTGGGTACAGCCGGATTTGAAGAAATTAGTGGCCTTTTCATCGGTCAGCCATCTCGGATTCGTCATGCTGGGCATTTTCGCCCTCAACACCGAGGCGCTGCAGGGCAGTTTGATTCAGATGGTCAACCACGGCTTGTCCACCGGCGCGCTGTTCCTGCTGGTCGGCATCATCTACGAGCGCCGGCATACGCGCATGATCGCCGATTTCGGCGGCCTGGCCCGGCAGATGCCGATCTATGCGGCGCTTTTCGGCATCATCACCCTGTCGTCCATCGGTTTGCCCGGGCTGAACGGCTTTGTCGGTGAATTCCTCATCCTGGTCGGCGTCTTTAAAACAAAACAGATATTCGCCATTTTAGCCGCCACAGGGGTGATTCTTTCCGCTGTCTATATGTTGACCATGTTCCAGCGGGTGCATTTCGGGCCGCTGGATAAAGAAGCCAATAAAAAATTAAAAGATGTCAACAGCATCGAGCTCGTCGCCTTGCTCAGCATTCTGCTGTTCTGCTTCTGGATCGGCATCTATCCGAGCACGTTTTTGAACAAGACAGAGGCCAGCGTGGACAAACTGATCGCGGATGTGAAATTAAAACAAACACAGACCATAGAAATGAGCCGAAATCCGCATCCAACCGGAATCGAGAGCGATGACGAATTTTATAGCGTCGAGACGCAGAGCAACGAATAAAGAATGTAAGATGGATCAATACCATAGCTTTTTTTGAGTCATTTGATTTATAAAAGAGGATGAACATGGAGTTGTCCGCCCCCATCATCAAGTTGCATACCATCGCCCCACAGCTAATTCTGCTCATTTCCGCTGTTATGCTTTTGTTGATACCGCACTTTATCAAGCGATTGAGCAGGGAGATTCTGGCGGCATTTACTCTGGTGAGTTTTTTCGTCGCCTTATATTTTGTCCTGCGGCTGTGGCAGCATCCAGACACCGGATTCAACCAGATGGTGTTAGCGGATCGATTCGCTATGGCCTTGCAGCTGATTTTCCTGCTGGGCGGAATGTTATCCGTGCTGGTTTCCCTCAATCGCGTCGAAGCCGACTATTTGCATTTCGGCGATTTTTACGCCCTGCTGCAGTTTGCCATCATCGGGCTGATGGTCATGACCAGCAGCAACCATCTGCTGATCATTTTTCTCGGCCTCGAAATTCTTTCCATTGCCCTCTATGTGCTGGCCGGTATCCGCAAGATGCGCGTCGATTCGGTGGAGGCGGCGTTCAAGTATTTTCTCCTGGGCGCATTCGCCACCGGCTTTTTCCTCTATGGCGCTGCCCTGCTCTACGGCGCTACCGGTTCTCTTGACATCGGCGTCATGGGTAAGATGATGGCTGTGAAAAGCTCGAATGCCTTATTGATGCTGACGGGCGCCTGCTTGCTGTTCATCGGTCTGGCCTTCAAAGCCGCTTTTGTGCCTTTTCACATGTGGACACCCGACGTCTACCAGGGCGCGCCTACGCCGGTGGTCGCATTCATGTCCACCGGCACGAAGGCCGCGGCGCTGGCGGTGCTGTGCCGGATGGTGTTAGCGGTAATACCGGCGCAGGTTTCTCCCTGGATGGAAATCCTGCCGTTCATTGCTGCGTTGACGATGACCGTCGGCAACCTGATGGCCATCGTGCAGAATAACGTCAAACGCATGATGGCTTATTCGAGCATCTCCCACGCCGGCTACCTGCTGGTGGCGCTGACGGCGGGCGCAGTATGGGCCAGTCCCGCCATTCTCTATTACCTGCTGGTCTATACCCTGATGAACATCGGTGCGTTTGCTGTTATTTCCATGTTAGGGCAGTCGGATCGCGCCGAACGGTTGCGCTTTGAGGATTATCGCGGACTCGGCTACCGCTATCCATTCGTCGCCCTAACTATGACGATCTTCATGGTCAGCCTCGCCGGCATCCCGCCCACGGGCGGATTCATGGGCAAATTCTATCTGTTCAGCGTCGCTGTCAAAGCCGGGTATGTGAAATTGGTCGTCATTGCGGTGATAAATTCGGTGATATCGGTCTATTATTATCTCCGACTGGTGGTGAATATGTATATGCGCGAAGAAGAAACGGAACTAACCCTGACCTGGCCGCAGCAGGGTCTGCTGGCGGTGTTGATCGTCGCCGTCATCGGCGTGCTCTGGCTCGGCATCGCCCCGGAGAGTATGTACGCGCTTTTCAGCCAGGCGGGATTTTAAGCCTGACGAGCATTTTTTAAGGTCAATAACGCCGCTCATCCATCATCGTGACATACACGCCCGATTGCCAATAAAAAGCAAGTTTCCCGCCGGCTCATAAAAGCGGGGGCCATCACCATTTCGATATCTCCAGAGAAATAATTAGGTTTCACCCGATTCGGGCATACTTGTTTTTTAATCAAATACCCCCGTTGCTCTTGTTAGTTCATCGCCTTTGCCTGCTTTTTGTATTATCCCCTGCTGATGCATGGATAAAATGTATTTGATCCGCTGGATGTTGAGAGGCTTGCCCTACCCCGAATCGATATCTTGATATTAGATCAAGACAAATTAATTCCGAATAAAATTGGCAAAGCATTTGTTTTATTATTAAATGCAACAATACTGTCGTATTCTGCGTTAAACGGTGAACAGGACGGATGAAGCGACACATGCCCGTTTAACGTTTGAATTTTTAGACACCGAATCGGTGAAAAAATCTAACAACAGGAGTTAAAAATGGCCTTCAGCAAGGATACGGTGAGCGCCGGCTCTGCATCGCCAGGCAAATCGTTGCAGCAAGGATTGCAGGCTGAAATGGAAACATTGCGGCGTGTTATCGACAGTCTGGCGGAAGGCGTTATTATTGCCGATAATAAGGGAAGGTTTATTCTTTTCAATCCCGTGGCAGAAAAGATATTGGGAATCGGATTACAGGATGTCGATTCCTCCGAATGGACGCAGGTCTACGGCTGCTATTTCCCTGATCGGCTCACGCCATATCCCTCCGATCAACTGCCTCTGGCCAAAGCCATCAAGGGAGAAGTTATCAACAATGAGATCATTTTTATCAAAAACGCCATGCGACCCGATGGCATTTATATCAACATCTCAGCCAGCCCTTTAAAGGACGATAAGGAAAGGATTGTGGGCGGTACGGTGATCTTGCGCGATATAACAGAGAATATCCTGGCGGAAAAGATTAAGGAACAGAGTGAAATGCGCATCAACGCTCAATTTCGCGGATTTCCCATACCGACTTATGTATGGCAACGTCGAGGTGACGATTTTATACTGGTGGACTATAATGATGCCGCGCACACCATAACCAACGGCAATGCCAAAAAATACATCGGCAAGCAGTTCAGTAAAATATTCCAGGATTCCCCACATATCCGCAAAGACCTGGTCCGCGCCTTTGAGGAAAAGTCCATTGTGGCCCGCGAAATGCCGCACCGGATGAAAACAACCGGCGAGGACAAACAATTTGTCTTCACTTACGTCTATGTGCCGACAAACCTGATGATGATGCATATGCAGGATATCACCGAACTCAAACAGACGGAAAAAGAATTACGCAAACTCTCCAACGCCGTCGAACAGACCGCCGACAGCATCATTATAACCAATAAAAAGGGCACGATTGAATATGTCAATCAGGGTTTTGTCGAGACGACCGGTTACAGCCGCGACGATGCCATCGGAAAAACACCCAACTTTCTCAAGTCGGGCAAACACGACAAAAAGTTTTATGACAATTTATGGAAAACCATTCGCAGCGGACAGACTTTTCGCGGCACCATCATCAATAAAAAGAAAAACGGCGAGCTCTACTGGAGTCAGCAAAGCATCACACCGATGAAGGACGAATACGATAAAATCAGTCACTATGTCTCGGTCCTGAAGGATATTACCGAATTTAAGAAACGCCAGGAACAGGAATTCAATCTGCGCGTGGCCCAGGAAGTTCAAACCAATTTTTATAAAAATGGAATGACCATTCCCGGTTTCGACCTGGCGGGCGAGACTTATTCGGCAGAGGAAACCAATGGGGATTATTTTGATTTTATCCGCTTTAACGACGGCGCCTGCGGGCTTGTGATCGGCGATGTTAGCGGCCATGGCGTCGGTTCGGCGTTGATCATGGCGGAAACCCGCGCCTATTTACGCGCCTTTGCCAAGAAAGAGTCGGATCCCGGAGTCCTGCTGACTCTGTTGAACAACGAGCTGGTGGCCGATCTGGATGAGACCCATTTTGTCACCATGATCTTGGCCCGTATTGATCCAAAGAAAAAGGTTTTGCATTACGCCAGCGCCGCACATGAACCGGCTTACCTTCTAAATGGGGAAGGGCGAATTAAAAATAAACTCGAAAGCATGGATATCCCGCTGGGTTTTATCCAGGATACCCAGTATCAGAAAAGTGAAGCCATACGCCTGCACGCCGGCGATATTGCGGTGTTTTTGACCGACGGTATCATCGAAGCGCATATAGATGAAGCTCGCCCCTTCGGCGTCGAACGCGCGCTTGAGACGGTGGTAAAATATCGAAAGCAAACCAGCCGACAGATCATCCATAACCTCTATCAGAGGGTTAAAACATACACCCCCGATCTACCACAGCAGGATGATATTACCTCGATCGTATTCAAGGTGAATGGAAAAAGCAAGTGAATCAGGCCCGCCGCCTGTGACGAGAAAACGGCCGCCCGATCATGGCCTTTGCGCAGCTATGTGAGAGTGGTGATTCCCTGAGAAATAAATAAAAATGATCCTTGCGTCTTTCCTGTGGATGCATTATCTTTTACGACCGATAACAACTGAATCTCATTTTTCATGGAGTACTCCCATGAGCAGGCAAAATTTAATAATTGCAAACCATTTTTCCATGTTTCCTCTCTTTGTCGCGTTATGCATTGCATTCCCGGGTGCAGGCTCGGCGCAAACGATGCCGGTTTCTTCACCGAATGCGTCTCCCCGCATCGCCGACCGTTCCGACGGCTGCACCACCATCACTGTGGGCAAGCGGGCTTCGGCGGACGGTTCGGTGATGAACTCGCACACCCTGGATGAACATCGCGCCCACAGCTATCTGGATATCAGGCCGGCGAAAACCCATCCGGAGGGCGGCCGCATGACCATGTATAAAGTTACCAATTGCGATACTACGGCCATGCCCACTTATATCCAGGAACCCATCGGCAGCATTCTGCAGGTGAGAAAAACATTCGGTTATATCAACACCGCCCTGCCCTGTATGAATGATCAGCAACTGGCCATCGGCGAGTCCACGTTCGGCGGCCGGGCGACATTAAAGTCGGATACCGGCCTGATTGATCTGTGGCGATTGGTGCAACTGTTGGCCGAACGCTGTCAGACGGCGCGCGAGGCCATACGCACAGCGGACCGGCTGACGAAACAATACGGCTGGATCGATGCGGGGGAGTGCCTGACGCTGGCGGACGAAAACGAGGTCTGGCATCTGGAGATCGTGGGGCCGGGCGCCGGCCAAGTCGGCGCTATCTGGGCGGCACAGCGCGTGCCGGACGACCATGTTGCCGTCAATGCCAACGCCAGCCGGATTCGCCGGATCGATCTTAAAAATCCCGATTTTTTCATGGCCTCGGAGAACGTCTTCAAAGTGGCACAGGATAGCGGCTGGTGGCAACCGTCTCAGGGGCCATTCGAATTTTGTTACGCCTACGATCCTGACGGCCGCCAATCCATGGCCGCGCGCCGCCGCGAATGGCGCGTCCTCGACCTTTTAGCGCCGTCGCTCGGACTGCAGCCGCAATCGGAAAACTATCCCTTTTCCGTCAAACCGGATTCTCCGGTCACAGTGGAAAAAATAGTGCGCATTTTTCAGGATTATTATGAGGGCACCGATTTCAATCCCGTCAAAAATATCACCTGGGTCAACCATGAGGGCAAAACCGAGATTTCGCCCCTTGCCAACCCGTTTATGCCCTATGATATGAATCCGTTATTCAAGATCAACGGGGGCTGGGGCTGGCGCGGCGAACGCACCATCGCC
>JAFGSU010000484.1 GCA_016934435.1 Candidatus Zhuqueibacterota bacterium
AGCCTGGTACCCGTTATGCTTAATGTAAAGGTCTTGCTGCTGAATCAAAATTATGAACCTTTAACGGTTGTAAGCGCAAAAAAAGCAATAGTTTTGTTTTATCTGGAAAAGGCCGAAATTATCGAAAAACGGGATTGGTTGGTGCGTTCGCAACATCTGGCATTCCCGTTACCGAGCATCATACGACTCTTGCGGTATATTTATATCCCGCACAAACACGTGGAACTGTCGCGCCGGAATATTCTCAAACGCGATAATTTCCGCTGTCAGTACTGTTTGACTACCAAGGGACCGTTTACTGTGGACCATGTGGTTCCACGAACCCTGGGTGGCGCTGATACGTGGGAGAATCTCGTTTGCGCCTGCGTGAGCTGTAACAATAAAAAAGGCAACCGCACGCCGGAACGGGCCAACATGAAATTGTTGAAAAAGCCACGGCGTCCGAGTCATATTTTCTTCATTCAAAATTTTATGGGCATCGGTGAAGAGTGCTGGAAGCCTTATATTTTCATGAATTAAGAGAGCTTTTTTATAGAATGTTGTTTTTATCGTTGGTGACAAGGCCGTGATCCATACGGCCTTCGTTTTGTATAGAAGCGAAGGGCATAGCCGGGCCAATCCGGGTGCGGATGCGCTTCTGGTCTTGACAGATCGGAACAGTCATCTATTCCAATGCATCGAAAAAACGCTGAGAATGGTATTTACCACATAATTCGAGCAAAACGCTCAGGGAAAGTAAGAGCAGATCGATCATGAGCTATAAAGTAAAACTGGAAAACTTTGAAGGGCCCCTCGATCTGCTGCTGTTTTTGATCAAAAAGGAAGAAGTCGATATTTACAATATTCCGATTGCCCGCATCACGCAACAGTATCTGCAGTATTTGGAGATCATTCAGCTGCTGGACCTGGAGTCGGCCAGCGACTTTATCCTTATGGCAGCCACGCTGATGCGCATCAAAGCGCAGATGTTGTTGCCCAAACCGTCCATAGCGCTCGAGCAGGAGGACATTGAGGACCCGAGGCAGGAGCTTGTGCAGCGTCTGCTCGAGTACCAGCGCTATAAGGACGTGGCAAATGATCTGGGCAAAAAGGAACAGGTGTCTGCCAGGCATTTTCCGCGCGGTAGTTTCAGGGCCGAAGAAGACCCGGAAATGGAGATCGAGCAGAGCAGCGAAGTGAGTTTGTTCGACCTGGTGGCTGCTTTTAAAACTTTGATAGACCAGGCGAATAAAGTCCCCGTGCATCGAGTGGCGGAGTTGAGTGTCACCCTTGAACAGTGCATGGCGACGGTGCAAAAATCGTTATCCGAAAAAAGACAGGTGCGATTCACCGAACTGTTTAAACCCGATGTGGACCGCATTGTTTGGATCGTCACTTTCATCGCCATTTTGGAACTTATCAGGCTGCAGGTCGTCCGAGCGGTTCAGGAACAGCCGTTTGCAGAAATTATTATCAGCAAAATACATGCATAAAGATCAATTGAAACAAATAATTGAGGCGGTCATATTTGCTTCCGATTCTCCGCTTTCCCTGACTCAGATGAAGGCGATTGTACTGGAAGCGGAAGAGGAAGAGATTAAAGCGGCCCTGTCGCAATTATCCGAAGAATTAAAAGACCGTTCGTTCTTTCTTAAAAAAGTCGGCGGCGGTTATCAATTTGCAACCCGGCCGGAATTCTGGCGCTGGATTAAACAGATGTACGCCGGCAAGGAACGTTCCCGCCTGACCCGTGCCGCCCTGGAAACTCTGGCAATTATTGCCTTCCGGCAACCGGTGAGCAGGGTGGAAGTATCGGCGATACGCGGTGTTAATGTGGACGGCGTGGTTAAAAATTTATTGGAGCGCAATTTAATATCGATTACGGGCCGTGATAGTGGTCCCGGTCGCGCGCTGCTTTTCGGCACCACGCCAACCTTTTTGCAGTTCTTTGGCATTAATGATTTATCCGATCTGCCCAAACCAAGGGAAATCGAAGAGCTTCTCGCTCAGGGGGAAGCGGAGCGCATCATCCAGGAAATCTCCGAAGAGGAAATCTTGCGGCAAACGCTGGATGAGGAAGCTGAAGAGGAGGTTGAGGCATCGGAGTCAAAAAATCGAACCTCTGCGCAAGAAACGGAGCACGACGAGGTTGAGCTTGAAGACGCTTCGGAATCGGGAGCGGATTCATCAGCCGGCGACGAAACAAACCATGCGAATTAACCAATACCTGGCTCACTGCGGCGTGGCTTCACGACGGTCGGCGGAAGCTTTCATCAAAGCCGGTCGTGTTTCCCTGAATGGCAAGGTCGTTGCCAATTTAGCCACCCGGATCATTGAAACCGATGTCGTGCGGCTGGATGGCAAAATAGTACAGCCCAGCCGGAAAAAAATATATGTTCTTTTAAACAAACCCAAAGATTATATCACCACCGTGCACGATGAAAGATCGCGACGCACTGTGCTCGATTTGGTCCGAATACCCGATCGGATTTTTCCCGTCGGCCGGCTGGATGCCAAGAGTACCGGATTGCTGCTGTTGACCAACGATGGTGAACTGGCCCACAGGCTCCTGCATCCCAGGTACAAACTGGCCAAAGTGTATCACGTGAATCTGGATTGCAATTTAGCCGAAGGGGATTTACAGATGCTGGCAGGAGGTGTAGAGCTGGAAGATGGCGTGACCCAACCCTGCGCCGTGCGATTTTATCGCGAAACCGGCACTTTTATCGAGATTACCCTGCACGAGGGGCGCAAACACCAGGTGCGACGCATGTTTGCGGCACTGGGCTATAAAGTGAAATCGCTGCATCGCGCTCGTTTTGGTCCGCTGCATTTACGCGGATTAGCGAGGGGAAAATGGCGGCATCTGCAGCCTAAAGAAATTCGATCCCTGAAACAGGCGGTGAGGGAACCATGAGCCGGTTCTTACCATGATCTTGTACAGATTGAGAAGCGACCGATATGCCTGAAGTAAAACTCATCATTACCATCGATGGTCCTGCCGGTTCCGGAAAGAGCACGACCGCCAGGTGCGTGGCAAAACGGCTCGGGTATGTATATCTCGATTCCGGCGCACTCTATCGGGCTGTCACCCTGGCCGCGCTTCGTCGCCAGGTTGATTTCCAGGATGCGGATGCGCTGACCGCTGTGGCTGGGACCAGCGACATTCAATTGAGATCGGAGGGGGGCGACATGAATGTATATCTGGACGGTGAAAACATAACGAGAGCAATACGCATGCCGGAAGTAACCCGCGCCATCGGCCCTGTTTCCGGCAACCGCGATGTCCGCACTATCCTGCTCGAACGTCAGAGACAAATGGCCGCTGTGGGCGGTATTGTGGCCGAAGGCCGTGATATGGGTACGGTGGTTTTCCCTGAGGCCCAGCTTAAATATTTCATGCTGGCGACTATTGAGGAAAGAGCAAAAAGACGTCAAAAAGATCTGGCTCGACTGGATATCAACACCGACATCGAAACCATAATAGAAGAAATGCTCAAGCGTGACCGGGATGACAGCCAGCGCGATACCAGTCCATTGCGCTGCCCCCCGGGCGCCGTTGAAATCGATACGACGAAATTGTCCATCGATCAGCAGGTGGACCGCATCATTGAGGATGCCGTCAGAATGGGCGCGAAAACAATGAACCCGGAGGTCATCATCGATCCTGACGCCGGCTTTTGCCCCGGCGTAAAACGGGCGATAAAACTGATCGATGAAGAACTGACCCATGGCGATTTAGTGGCGATCGGTCCGGTCATTCACAATCAACGCGAATTGCAGCGGCTATCTGAAAAAGGCTTGAAAACCGTTCCGCAGGAAACGATTTCCGATAAAGTCGACAGCAACCTCCAGGCACAAAAAGTGTTGATTCGTACACACGGCATCGGCCCGGACATACGGCAGCGATTGCAACAGGCCGATCTACAGATCGTTGATGCAACCTGCCCCATTGTTAAAAAAGTACAAAAGATGGTGGTGGATTTTCATCGTCAGGGATATCAGATTGCGATCATCGGAAAAAAAGGACACGCCGAAGTGCTGGGCTTGCTGGGTCATTGTGACCACCAGGTAGTTGTCATCGCGTCCGAATCCGATGTAGAGAGCCTGGATACAAAAAGGAAAACTCTGGTCCTGGCGCAAACGACCATCGGCAAGAAGAAATATGATCATCTGCTCGAACAGATAAAAAAGCGTGTGCCTGATGTTGTAGCACATGACACCAATTGCCGTTACATCAGTGAGAGATACGATCAGGTTGGAGAATTTGCTCGTTCCGTGGATGTCCTGATCTTTGTCAGCGGCAAAGAAAGCTCTAATGCACAGGTGTTGTTCGATATTTGTCGGCAACAGAATAAAAATGCTTACAAGATCGAGTCAACCGAAGAAATAAACAGCCAGTGGTTCAAGCATGCCGGACGTATTGGCATCAGTGGGGCTGCTTCAACGCCGGGCTGGCAGTTTGATCAGGTGCGAGAATATTTGTTATGCGATTTATCCTTGCGATAGGTGTGGTAGGTTCACTGTAATCGGCTAAACTAAAGTGATTGCATCTTAGCTGTAGTGTTAAGATTTTTAAATGTGAATCGCTCTGTTATCTATCGTTGGGTTAAAAAACTGATCTTCGACAGTAGTAGGTTAAAAAATATAGGGTTTACTCCTTATTAAATAATAATATAAGCGTACTAAATTATGTGCACG
>JAFGSU010000485.1 GCA_016934435.1 Candidatus Zhuqueibacterota bacterium
CATTAACAACAGACCCATTAAAAACCGTTTAAACCTGTTTGAGCACCCGTTTTACCCGCTGCCACTGTGAATCGGTCAGATCGACGCGCCTTTTTTCCAGGACCTCGATGAATTTGTGCTTATTGTCGGCATCCACCGCGGATACGATTTTTTCGGCGTGCTGCGCCACGTCTTTGGGCCGACAGCCGGCCAAATGCTGCAGCAAAAACGGCAGAATACGACCTGTGCGCGTTTCATTTCCCCCAGCAATACCGGCGAGCGTCCGGATGCCCGCATCCACGGTAATGACAGAACCACCCTGAATAATCCGTTCTATCGCATCAACGTGGGGGTAGAGTTGCTCGGCGGCGAGCGCCGCTATGGTGGACAACGCGATCATACCGCCCCAAACCAGGCGGTTGTTTTTGCTCTGAATCAATTTCAGAAAATCCGGCCCATAATCGGCGATGAGCCCGGGATCAATATAACCGATTTCGTACAGCACCTTTGCACAATCGCTCTGTATGTTTTTATCCCGATCCCATAGATGCCCGGCAATCTCGGCAATACCAGCCCGGTCCTTCTGCGCCGCCAGTTGGCGAGCGAGATTCTGATTGGGGACATCATCGCGGCGACCCTGAAAATGAGCGATTTGATTTAAAACAGACATACCGGCTCCCAAGTCAAATTACGAAGACTTGAAGGATCGACGCCTATTTCTCTGGCTACCGATTTCACCGTGCGATCACCATTAAGCAAAAGTTCTACCGCTCTGATCTTGAAGTCCTTGCTAAACTGACGCCTTGGCTTGTTCTCTAACATGGCGCACCTCCATACTATAAGATACGAACTTTTCGGTGTGTCCACAATATGAAGTTGAGCTCAACCTCCATCTCTTACCTCTCCCTCATCCCACCTCTTCGCGTATGAGCGCGACTACTTTCCCCTGGATCGACCAATCATCCCTGGGGTGAATATCCGGAAAGGCGGGATTCTCGGCCTTGAGAAACCGTTGCCCCTGCCGGACGGCCAGTCGTTTCACTGTGGCTTCGCCATCCAACAAGGCCACCACCACATCGCCCGTTTGCGCATCCGCTTGCGAACGCACCACCACCAGATCATCGGGCAGAATGCCCGCCTGGATCATACTGTCGCCGCGCACGCGCAATAGAAAGTGCGCTCCGGAAGAACGCAACAAATACCGCGGCACCTGTACATGGCGCTCGATGTTCTGTTCAGCCAGCATGGGCGTACCTGCCGTTACGGTACCGATAAGCGGCAAGCCGATTTCCTCCAGGCCATCCGCCCCTCGCCCTCTCTCGAGCAGTTGAATGCCGCGGGCCTTGTTATGCTCCCAGATTATATGGCCCTTACGCGCTAATATTTTCAAATATTTAACAGCTGTATTGCGCGAGGCGGCGCCCAGCGCCTCGGTTAACTCCTGCAAAGTCGGCGGATATCCTTGTGCCCTAATTTTTTCGATGATAAGGTCCAGCGCACGTTGCTGCTTGCGCGATAATTTTTCCATAAACCCTCCAAAACAAAAAAGGGTGAAATTAATTTCACCCTCATTATAAACAACTTTTTACAAAAAGTCAATAAAAATTGTTATTATGTTCACCTTTTTTCGTTTTGTTGCAGGTTCACATTCAATAGTTTCGCCAATCTATCATGAATATAGGACGGCACCGCTTCATTGCTCAAACAATGAAACAGATTTACGGTGTTGCGCATGGCCATTAACTGCTGTTCACAGTGCGGACACTCTTTTAAATGATTACGAATGCGCTCACAAAGTTCCGAATTGATGTCTTCAGCCAGCTCGTCACACACTTCCTTTAATATTTTTTCACAATCCATGATGCCCTCAATCTATTCAACAATAATGACCGGACACGTTGATTTTCGGATGATCCGCTCCGGCACACTGCCCATCGGGATGGATTCGTCCGTCATCATCCCCTTAATGCCAAGTATAATCAGGTTGATTTCTTCATTTTTGGCATATACGGCAAGTTTGTCTATGATCCTGCCGATCTCAAGAACGGATACGAATTTACACTTTTTCCCCTTGATTTTGGATATGACCTTTTTTAATTCCGCCGCTGCCGAGCTTTGCAGGTCGGGAATAAATTTCGTCATGGTTTGTCCCTTCATGACCTTGTAATTGGCCGGCCACACATCTTCGATGACGTGCATGACATGTATGGTCATCTCCGGAACGGAAATTTCATGGGCTAATTGCAGCGCCCGCAGGCTATAGTCTGAGAAATCAACACCAACCAGTATTCGATGGTACCCGCTAAACGACTTGGAAAATGAATCCGCTTTCACTACCATTACCGGGCACGGCGCCGCCTTTACGAGCTTTTCGGCCACGCTGCCCATCAACATCTTGGCCAGCGGACGCCTGCCATGCGTTCCGGCGACGACAAAATCGATATTGTTGTCAATGATAAAACGAAATATTTCCTCGGCTATCGAAAATCCACTCTCAACAACAATATTGACTTTTATGCGCTCGGTCTTGTGTTCAGCAACAAATTCTTTCAAATTCTTCATGGCTTTGGACTTTAGTCGCCGGTACAACAATTTAAGCGTTGCTGAGGCTTTTTTCTTATCCGTCCCCCCCTCTTCGAATAACGTAACGACATTCAGAACCGTCACCCTGCTCTTGTGCATTTTGGCCAAAAACAGGGCGTGCTTAAACGCGCATGCAGAAGATTCCGAAAAATCTGTCGGCACGAGTATGTGTTCAAGTGCGCTCATATATCACCTAAATTTTCTAAACGTTATTGTTGCCGATACCGGTTAGATGCTCAAGTATGAAAAAATATTCAGAATTTTACCACTTTTTATATTTCCAAAAGAGATAGAATCCAAAAAGCGAGACCAGGGCAATTCCCAGTACCATCCAGAATGCCAGAGGATGGCGCTGAAAAGGAATGCCAACATTCATGGAAAAGGCGCTCACAACAAACGTCGGTACCATGATGCTAATGGTTATGATATTCAACGTCTTCATCAACACATTGAGATTGTTGCTGATGATGGAAGCGCGCGCATCCATCAGGCTGGAAAGAATATTGGCATAAATATCGGCTTGTTTGAAACACTGGCTGTTCTCGATCATGATATCGTCCAACAGTTCTTCCTCATCCTGGTTCAATGATATCTTGTTGACATTATTTTTCAAACGCTGCAATAGAATGGAATTGGAGTTGATGGCATTCAGATAGTAGACAAGGCTTTTTTCGAGAGTGAACAGGTTCAGTAGATATTTGTTTTCCATGGCTATATTGATTTTTTCTTCCAGATCGTCGGTAATCATATTAATGATCTTCAAATGCTCCAAAAAGTGGAAAATCGATCTAAAAAGCATCTTTAACATCAGGTCCTTCAGACTGATGGTACGGGTGAATTTTTTATCATCGAACATGGGCAAATCTTCAGGGACGACAATAATGATTTTTTCCTGGAACAGAAAAATACCCATAGAGGTAGTTCTGAAGAGAAAACGATCTTCCGCAGAATAGCTTTTTGGACGTTTGAAGATCATGGCGACGTGATCGGGTTCGAATTCGAGACGAGACAATTCGTCCGGATCAAGGGATGAATTGAGCGTATGCTCATCCAGCCTTAATTCGCTGGTGAGATATTTCTTCTCTGATTCATTGGGACTGATATAGACAAATATTTTTGCCTGCTCCGCCTGACAGTCCTGAATTCTATTTTCAATTAGTTGATAACACCTGAACATCAACAACTCCTCGTTTCAAGCGGATAGCATACAACGATTCGGGGTCAACAGCTTGACGCCATAATTCCTTGAGCAGCACATGATCCATTAAACCGGTCGGTTACCAGCAAAAACGGATCGCTACCGATTCGGTGTCTGCAGGTTAATTAGGAAACCCTGTGGGTGGCTCATATCCCGCTCAGTTTGCGATTTAGCGCTGAATTTGGCATAGCCATAGATTTAGTTAAAATACATAAAAAATAGGGATTTCACAAATAATTTATTGATAAATACAAAAAAATGCCATATCTATTTTATTTTTGATTCAAATCACAACATTTTTATGAAAAAATACTTGCAAACCGTGTTGTAATTGCTATATTTATATTAGAAAGTATCAATACGCCGATTCGGTGTTCCCCAAAAAAGACAAATCTGGAGTGTAGCGGCATCTATGCACAGCTTGTCTGCGACACGGAATCGGGGGGACCAGAAATAATAATTAACGCTGTAGCTCATCGTCACCATTGGCATCGGCTGGACGTGGCGATCCTGGTCTCGTTCATTTTCCATAAACACGACAAAATATAGATTATGTGAAATAAGGAGATAATCAAATGAGCTTTACAGTGAACGCTACTTTCAGCACAATACTTATAGCGGGATTTTTGATCATGCTCGCTTCCTCTTCCATGGCGCAGGAGATCGAATATCAGATGCCGGTGAAGGAGATCGCCGATCTGGTTGATGCGCCGCGCACGCCTTACGTCAGTTTATCGCCTGATCAAAGATGGCTTTTAATCCTGAAGGCTCCGGGATTGCCACCGATATCGGAAGTCGCGCAACGCGAAGTTCGCCTGGCTGGTATCCGCCTGAATCCGGATACCAACGGTCCGAGTCGTGGTGATTATTTCATATCCATGTCATTAAAAAGTATTCAGAATGAGAAAGAAATACCCATCACAAATCTGCCTGATGATCCCCGCATTCGTAATATCAGCTGGGCGCCGGACAGTCGACATATCGCTTTTTCACTTACAAAAGAGAACGGCATTGAATTATGGATTGCCGACGTCAAGTCCGGCCATGCGCGCAGATTGCTGGGGCCATGCTTGAATGCGGCCTATTACAATACGCCATTCTGCTGGGAACCCGGCGGTCAATCCTTATTGTGCAAACGAATCATTGAAAATCGCGGCGTCTTACCACAGGCCGGACGCATCCCGACCGGACCGGTCGTCCAGGAAAACATCGGCAAAACCGCTCCGGCTCCGACTTGGCAGGATTTGCTCAAAAATCCGCATGATGAAAAACTATTCGAATATTTTTTCTCTGCCCAACTTATTCGTCTTGATCTGCAAGGACAGACCACTACATTGAACAAGGAAGGTCTTATCAAACATGTAGCCCCTTCACCCGATGGAAAATATATTCTGATCAGTTTTATACAGCGACCCTTCTCCTATCTGGTTCCGGCTTATCGATTTCCCTATCGCGTTGAGATTCTGGATGAACACGGCAAACCGATTAAACTGATTGCCGATTTGCCTCTGGCGGAGGAAGTGCCGATCCAACGCGATGCCGTACCCAAAGGACCTCGTGCCTTCGAATGGCGGCAGGATGCAGATGCCACCCTCTACTGGGTCGAAGCTCAGGACGAGGGCGATCCATCACAAAATGTCCCCATCCGTGATAAAGTGTGGGCGTTATCCGCTCCGTTTGACCACGATGCAAAAATGATGTGCAATTTAGCGCTTCGTTTTGGCGCCATTTTTTGGGCCGACGATAAGGTAGCCCTGGTCACTGAATGGTGGTGGAAAACGCGTAAAGAAAGGGCATGGCTGTTCGAACCGGGAGCACCCCAGAAACAAACCCGGTTGATATTTGACCTCTCCATGGAAGACCAGTATAATGATCCGGGCACCCCCATGATGATGGCCAGGCCAAACGGCAGCCGGGTTCTGCGACTCGGCAAAAGTGGAAAAGTCATTTATCTGAGAGGTCAGGGGGCTTCCCCCAAAGGCGATTTTCCCTTCCTGGATGAGTATAATCTGTATACCGGCAATAAAAAACGGTTGTGGCAATGCCAGGCGCCCTATTATGAAATGGTCATCGATTTTCTTTCGCAAGACAACAATGTCATTCTAAGCCGACGCGAATCGAGCAATGAGGTACCTAACTATTATATACGAAATATCAAAAAAAACACCTGTAAAGCACTAACCGATTTTCCGCATCCGTATCCGGATCTGGCGAAAATGACAAAGGAGTTGATTCGCTATCCTCGCAACGATGGCATCACGCTCTCGGCCACCTTGTACACACCTCCCGGTTATTCCTTACTGCAGGGACCTTTGCCCGTTTTGATGTGGGCCTATCCCCAGGAATTTAAAAGCGCCGATGCCGCCAGTCAGGTTACCGATTCGCCCTATCGTTTCCTGCGTTTCAACTGGTCTTCTCCTCTGTTCTGGCTGGTACGCGGCTACGCCATTCTGGACGATCCGGCCATGCCCATTATCGGTGAAAAGGAAAAGGAGCCGAACGATACGTATGTAGAGCAACTGGTAGCCAGCGCCCGGGCCGCGGTTGATGAATTGGTGCGTCGCGGTATCGCCGATCCCGAGCGTATTGCCATCGGTGGTCATTCCTATGGCGCGTTTATGGTGGCCAATCTCCTGTCGCACAGCCAGTTGTTCAAAGCCGGCATCGCTCGCAGCGGCGCTTACAACCGCACGCTGACGCCTTTTGGATTTCAGGCGGAAGAACGGACTATCTGGCAGGCGCAGGATACCTATGTAAAGATGTCGCCGTTCATGTGCGCCGATAGTCTGAATGCTCCATTGCTGCTCATTCACGGTGAAGCGGATAACAATTCCGGTACCTTTCCCATGCAGAGTGAGCGCTATTACAATGCGCTCAAAGGATTGGGCAAAACCACGCGCCTGGTGATCCTGCCGCACGAAAGCCACGGCTACCGTGCGCGTGAATCGGTGATGCATATGCTGTGGGAAATGGATCGCTGGCTGGAACGATGGGTGAAGGCGAGATGAAGGCTTTTTAACAGCGCCTTGCTTTTAAAGGGCATGTGATATCTTGGCTTTAATATGACATAGATCACTTATTTTCTGCCAACTTGTTTGTTTATTATTCAATCTGAAATGGAACGCACCTTACTCTTATTTCTCGGGAGGTCCAGATGAAACAATGTATTATCTTGCTTGGCGTTCTATTTTTTGTATTCGCCATTACCGGCGAATCGCTTGCCGTCATCGGTGTGGGGCCGCGCGTAGGCTATTATGAAGCCCAGGATGCTGATGCCGGACGCTATTTCGTCGGCGCCGTAGCCCGCTTCAATCTCTTCGGCATCGGCGCCGAAGCGGCCATCGACTACCGTTCCGAAAAATATGACGACGGTAAACTGACGGTGCAAAGCTGGCCTGTAACGCTTTCCGTGCTCTATTATCCCCTGCCCATCGTCTACGGCGTCGCCGGAGTGGGCTGGTATCACACGACAGCTAAATACGATGAAGAAAAATTAGGTTTTAAGATCAAAGACCAGACCAGTACCGAAATGGGATACCACGTCGGCGTCGGTGTACAACTCCCCATCGGCATGAGCTCTAAAATCGCCGCTGATGTCCGGTATGTGTTCCTCAATTATGATCTCGAAAACACTGCCGACATGGGCAAGCAGGATGCGGATTTCTACGCCGTCACCATAAGTCTGTTATGGGGTTTGTTCTGATCGAACATCATATTTTTTTATGTTAATGATCGGGTAAAATCGGCAGATTTTTACAAGTATTTCCATTTTTGCCGATGAGAGGGATTTTTTTATCTAAAGGGATTAACGATTCCTATGAAAATACCGATGTACCAGGTCGATGCCTTTACGGATAAAGTTTTCAGCGGCAATCCAGCCGCAATATGCCCGCTCGAGCAATGGATTGACGATGCCATCATGCAGGCCATTGCCGTTGA
>JAFGSU010000486.1 GCA_016934435.1 Candidatus Zhuqueibacterota bacterium
CAGATACCGGCCTTTTACGCATCTATGTCCTCCGCTCGCGATGACATCGTTGTATTGTGTCCTTAGTGGAGGCACAGGACTTGTAAAAACAGCTCTATCCGCCGTGGAACGAAGCAATCCCCGCCAAAAGGGGGATGTCCGAAATCTTGCATCGAAAATAGGAGCCAAACATGATAAAAAATTACCTGATCACCGCGGTAAGAAATATAACCAAACACAGAGGCTATTCCCTCATCAACATCCTCGGCCTGGCCATCGGCATGGCCTGCTGCATCCTGATCCTGTTATGGGTGTTGGATGAGTTGAGTTATGATCGTTTCCATTCCAGGAGCAAACAACTTTACCGTCTCGTCAGCGAAGATTATTCGGGTGGAGAAGTGATGAAAAGCGCCGGCTCTCCGGCGCCGATCGGACCGGCTCTGCTGAATACCTGTCCGGATGTCGTCGATTTCACACGGCTGCAGAGCGGCTGGAGCGGCTGGTACCTGCACTATGGCGAAAAAAATTTCATGACCGAAAGACTCGCCTGCGCCGATCCTTCATTTTTTGATATGTTCGATTATACTTTTATACACGGTGATGGCAAAACCGCGCTAAAGGAACGCTATTCTGTGGTATTGACGGAAAGACTGGCGCGCAAATGCTTCGGCGATGAAAACCCTGTTGGAAAAGTAATGCAGATGCACAATCAGGATATGACCGTCACAGGGGTGATTGCCGATCCGCCGCGCAACTCCCATATCCAATTCGACTATATTTTTCCCATCATCAACATGACTCAATGGCGCGAATCCCAGATCGAGAGCTGGAAGTACACACAATTCGCCACATACATAGAACTCTCTCCAAAATCCGATCCGGATCGGGTCGATGCACAAATAACCAAATTGGTAAAGTCAAACTTGCCCGATGCAAAGGTTAAAGTCCATTTACAGCCTTTACGCGACATCCACCTGCACTCGAAGGAGATGAACTCCTGGATGATCGTCTATCCCAATCCGGGAGATATCCAGTATATCTATATATTTACCCTCATTGCCCTCTGTATTCTGATTTTAGCCTGTATCAATTATATGAATATTGCCACCGCGCGGGCGAGTACGCGGGCCAGGGAAATCGGCGTGCGCAAGGTGACCGGGGCGGTGCAGAAGGATTTGTTGATGCAGTTTATGGGGGAATCCCTGTTCATCACTTCAATGGCGTTTATTCTCGCCATTTTGTTGGTGGAGATTCTCTTGCCGCTGTTCAGCGCCCTGACCGGCAAAACCTATTCGCATGTCCTGTTTTTACAAGCGGATATCATACTGCTGTCGGGCGCCGTCATCCTATTTACCGCTCTCCTGGCGGGCGGCTACCCGGCGTTGTATTTTGCCGCTTTTCGTCCGGTTGAAATATTCAAGTCGATGGCGCCGCGATCCCTGCAACGGGGCGGCGGCGTTCGTCGGTGGCTGGTGGTCGGACAGTTCGCCTTCACCACCATTCTTATCGTCCTGACTCTGACTATGTACCGGCAAATCTATTATATCCAGACCAAAGACCTGGGATTCAATCCCGAAAATATCATCCATTTTGCCGGCTATGGTGAATACCGCGGCAATTATCAGGCGACTAAAAATGAATTACTGCAGAATCCGGATATCATCGGCGTCTGCAATGCTTTCCCCCCTTCGTTCGGCTTGAGGTCGACGACAGAGGTCTCCTGGGAAGGAAAAGATTCCAATCATGAACTTTTGATGCATTCCGATATCGGCGATTACGATTTCAAGGAGATTTTCAATTTGAGGATGGCGGCGGGCCGGTATTATTCGCGGCAATACGGTTCCGATACCGCCAACTTTGTCGTCAACGAAACGGCGATTAAAGCCATGGCATTAAAAAATCCCATCGGCAAACGGTTTACGTTCAGGGGAAAAACCGGCGCCATCATCGGGGTGGTTAAAGACTATCACGGCGGATCGCTGCGCGAGCCCATTCAGCCGAAGGTGATCGAACTGTCGCAGCAAGGCTTCTTCATCATCGTCAAATATCGCAGCGGCAGCCAGGCCGGTGTTTTGCGGTTTTTGGAGCAGAGATGGAAGAAATTTGTGCCCGGTTATCCTTTCCGTTATCGATTTTTGGATGAGGAGATCGCCGGACGCTATGATAATGACCGGCGCATCGGTAAAATTTTCACCTATGCTTCCATCCTGGCTATTTTTATCGCCTGCCTCGGTCTCTTCGGCATGGCCTCGTTCATGGCCGAACGGCGGACCAAGGAGATCGGCATTCGCAAAGTCCTTGGCGCTTCGGCCAACGGACTCCTGACCCTGCTGTCGAAGGATTTTATCAAGTGGGTGTTCATCGCCAATGTCATCGCCTGGCCCATAGCCTATTTTATCGCCAATAAATGGTTGCAGGGTTTTGCTTATCGCGTTTCGCTGGGATGGGGTGTTTTCCTGCTGGCCCTGGTCCTGGCTCTGTTGATTTCCATGGCCACGGTGGCCTATCAGGCGATTCGCGTTGCCGGTGAGAATCCGGTGCGCGCGTTACGATATGAGTGAGAAGGAGCATCATCATGCTGAAAAATTATTTTCTCGTCGCCTTGCGCAATTTGAAAAAGTACAAGGGATATTCATTCATCAACATCGTTGGATTGGCCATCGGCATGGCCTGCTGTATATTAATCCTGCTCAATGTGCAGGATGAACTGAGCTTTGATCGGTTTCACGCCAACGCTGAAACGCTGTACCGGGTCGAGCAGGATCAATTCTATTCCGGTGAACCGTACCACGTCAATGTGACGCCCTTTCCCATGGCGCCGGCGCTCAAGGCTGAAATCCCTGAAGTGGCGGAGGCGACCCGTGTGGTCTGGTCAGGAGGCGTGTTGTTCCGCCATGAAGAAAAAATGTTTTTTGAGCGCAACCTGCTTTACGTCGATCCCGGCTTCCTGAATATGTTCACCTTTCCGCTGCTACAGGGCGACGTCCATTCAGCGCTCAAGGAGCCCTTTTCCGTGGTGATTACCCGCGAAATTGCCGAGAAATATTTCGGCGATCAGGATCCGGTCCATAAAGTATTGCAGCTGGACCATACCTATCAGTTAACCGTCACCGCTGTGCTGGCGGAGGTGCCGAAGAATTCGTTGCTGCAGTTTGATATCCTGATCCCTTATGAAGTGGCGCGTCTGGCCGGCCGAACGAATGAGGAGGCCTGGGGCAGCAACTCTATTCTCACTTTTGTGCAGTTGCATGACCGCAGCTCTGTACAGGCGGTGAATGAAAAAATTACCGAATTGCGCCATCGCCGGGTCCGCGCCTCCATCCTGGATAATCCCGAACGGTTGCAGCGATTCGATTCCGCCAGGCGGACGCAGTTCATGCTCAATCCGGTTCCGAGGATTCGTCTGTATGGTCACTTTGGCTACGGTCGACCCATGGGGGACATCCAATACGTCTATATTTTCTCTGTCATCGCTTTGTTTGTGCTGGTGATTGCCTGCATCAATTTTATGAATCTTGCCACAGCGCGATCGGCCGGCCGCGCCCGGGAGATCGGCTTGCGCAAAGTAGTCGGTGCGTCCAAAGGCAGAATCATTCGCCAGTTTTTCAGCGAGTCGATCCTGCTGGCATTGCTGGCGCTGTTGCTGGCCGTGGCGCTGGTTATACTATTGCTGCCCGTCTTTAATCATATATCGGGTAAAGAACTTTCCACAGGCTTTTTACTCAGGGGACATATCCTTCTGGGCATTTTCGTCATCGCCCTGCTGACGGGCATGGTTTCCGGCAGCTATCCGGCGCTGTTTCTTGCCTCCTTTCAGCCGGTCAAAGTGCTCCAGGGCAGATTCAAGTCCGGAGCGAAAAGCACTGTTTTGCGCAGGATTCTGGTGGTGGCGCAATTCTCGCTGTCGATCTTTTTGATGATCGGCACCGGCATCGTCTACAGTCAACTGCAATACATGCGCGAAAAAAAACTGGGGCTGGATAAGGAACACGTCATGTATATACAGATGCGCGGCGATATTCGCCATTCCTATCAGGCATTCAAGGACGAACTCTTAAAAGACACAAAAATACTGGGCGTGACCGCCGGCAGTCACCGGCCCACTTTTATCGGCAGCAATTCTGCCGGTGTAGACTGGGACGGCAAAGACCCGCAACAGCGCATACTGATCGGCACCAGCGTAGTCGACTATGATTTCATCGAGACTATGAAGATTGAACTGCTGGAGGGCCGGAGTTTCTCGCGGCAGTTCGCCACCGATACCTCCGAGGCTTTTTTGGTCAATGAAGAAGTGGTCAAGATCATGGGGGTCGAATCAGCCGTTGGTAAACGATTTTCGTTCATGGGCCGTGACGGCAGGATCATCGGCGTGATGAAGAATTTTCACTTCAAGCCGGTGCGCGATGTGATCGAGCCGCTGGCATTTGCCCTGTCGCCAAGGAATACATTTTACATCCTCATTCGTCTATCGCCCGGTGAAATCAATGAGGCGTTGCAATTTGTTGAAAGTACCTGGGCTCGTGTGATTCCCAATTATCCCTTTGATTATAGATTCCTGGATGAAGATTTTGATGCAACCTATCGCCAGGAGGAGCGGATCACTTCGCTGCTGAAATATTTTGCCGCTTTCGCGATTCTCATCGCCTGTCTGGGACTTCTCGGGCTGGCTTCTTTTACCGCCGAACAGAGAACCAGGGAGGTGGGCGTGCGCAAAGTGTTCGGCGCCTCGTTGGCCGATATTTTCATTCTGATGTCGAAAGAGTTTATCCGCTGGGTTCTAATCGCCAATCTGATCGCCTGGCCGCTGGCTTTTTGGGTCATGCGGAACTGGCTGCAGAGTTTTGCCTATCGCATCGACATCCACTGGTTTGTTTTTCTGTTATCAGCCATGATAGCGCTTGCGGTCGCCATCCTGACCGTGAGTTATCAGGCGATCTCCGTCGCCCTCAGCAATCCGGCCAAAGCGTTGAAATATGAATAGGAGACTACCAATATGCCGAACGTCAGTATTCAACTGCCGATGATCGAAGCGGACCAATCGATCGAGGTGACCGTAACCATTAACGGCAAGAAAAAGCAATTTAATTATCGCATTGAAATATTCCCCTGGTCCGAGTGTTGTGACACCCGCGACAAAGCCGAATGTTTGAAGCAGGTGATAAAAAAATATGATCAGCAGTGGCAATTGATCCAGATCAGCGAGGCCTCGCAAAAGGATGTGACGTTGATGTTCAAGCAGGTCGGCAGTTCACCAGATCACGTTGACGTTGCCCCAGGAACGAATTCTGTCATCCTTTGAAATAAGCGGCAGATTATGCCTCAAGCAAGTAGCGACAATCATCCGGTCAGCGGGATCGCCATGGAACTGTCCGGGAAGTCTGGTAGCGGAAACCGCAATGTCGGCATCCAGTGGTAATAGTTTTATTTTAGGATAAAGTAATGCCTGGTTCACCCAGAGTTGGATGTCCAACGTCAGCCGCAGTCTCTCTTTAGCAACCAGCATGGCGATTTCCCAGCAAGAAATCACGCTGACACCGAGGGTGTCTTGCGATTGAATGGTTTTTAACGCCCTTTTTGATAATTGATCGATGCTGTCATTAGTCCAGAAGAGCCATACATGAGTATCCAGGACGATCATACCTCCGCCTCCCACTGTTCATCGATGGGAGATACGACATCACCAAGAAACAAGACGGTCCCTTTGAGCGGTTTCTGGTTTTGTTTTTCCGATTTTTCGACAGGTACTACTTTGACCACTGGTTTCCCATATTTGGTAATAATAACCGGCTCCCGGTCACGAGCGATCTCATCGATCAGAGCGAGAAATTTTGCCTTGAATTTTCCGGCGGCGACTACTTTCATGAATCACCTCTACGATTAGATCATAAAAATATGACTATAGTCAAAATAAATAAATTAATTACCAATAACAAGCAAAAAATGATTCAGACTATCGTTTTAAAAGCATCATTATCGTGACCGGCGGTCCTGGTGTATCACATCATCCACGCGGCGCGGGCCAATCTGGTGGAGGCGCTGCGGTATGAATGAGAGGCTCTGCTCTACCACTCTCTCTACCTCTCTCTCTCCCAAACCGGATAGAGTGATAAAACGCAATAAAAATTCCCATAAAGCCACAAAGTACGCAAAGAATTGACTTTGTGTCTCTGTGTGAGGCATAAATCCGGGAAATTTTTGCCTTTTCAAAATAAAAACCCAGAAAAAATACCAATTTGCTAAAAGTGCGTGCTTTGTGATTTTCAGCAGGTTTCTTTCTTTTTTAATGACATGTTTTCAAACACGCTCCGAAGCCTGGGAGCGAGAATAAACAGGAGAAAGTATCATGTTCAAACATTATCTGAAAAGCGCCGAAAAAAATCTCGGCAGGGAAAAATTCTACACCCTCGTCAGCATCATCGGCCTGGCAGTAGCCATGGCCGTTTGTACGGTCGTTTTATTGTATATCGATTATGAGAGCCATTATGACCGTCATCACGCCGATGTGCAACGGATTTTCAGGGTTGCGGTTACCGTAACCGACGCCTCGCAGCGGGTGTCGTATGCCACCACACCCTCTTCTTTAGCCCTGGCCCTGCGCAGCGATTTCCCGCAGATAGCCTGTGCAGCGCGTCTCATGACCAATCCGGAAACCCTCGTGCGCAGCGACAGGGATAAAGCCTTTTTGGAGCGCGGTGTTTTTCATGCCGATCCGCAACTGCTGCAGGTGTTCAAGTTCACATTGGTGCAGGGCCATGTCGACGATTTTTTAACGCGACCGGGTACCGTGGTGGTAACAGAGGAGGTGGCGCACAGATACTTTGGCCAAACGGCTGTGCTCGGTCAATGGCTCGATTTCGGCTATGGCCGCCTGGAGATCGCCGGCATCATTAAAAATCCACCCCGCAACAGCCATCTACGGTGTGATTTTCTCCTGCCCATCCCCACCGGTAGAAGAGTGGATTGGTCGGCTCACGGTTGGGATGACGTGGATGGACAAACGGGATTGACCTATACCTATATCAAATTAAAAGAACATGCCGACCTTGATAATTTCAGGTCGCAATTACAGCGGATTTCCGAGCGCTATGCCGGAGGATTACAGCAGAAGAAATCCGGTGTGGAGCATATATACTCCCTGCAGCCTGTTGCCGATATTCATCTACATTCAGACCTGAAGAATGAATTGCGAGCACCCGGTGATCCGACCAGTTTGATAGCCCTCGCTATTCTGGCGCTCCTATTAATAGTCATCGCTTGCATGAATTATATCCATTTTACCGTCGCCCGTTCATCGGCAAGGCTGAAAGAAATTGCCATGCGGAAGGTGCTGGGTGCAACGAGACGGCAATTACGACAGCAGGTGATTCTTGAATCGTCCCTTTTAATTGCCATCTCGTTTGTGCTATCGCTGGTTTTAATCGAACTGGTTCTTCCCTGGTTCAACGAAATCGTAAGAACCGAACTGACTCTCGAACTGTTGGCTCGCATACCTGTGATAGTGACTTTGATCGGATTTTTAACTGCCGTTATCATATTCGCAGGCGGATATCCGGCGGTCATTCTGTCGAACACACCGGCGACGAGGCTTTTCCGCGGTGAATATTTAAACGGCCTGCAGACGCCACATTTGCGTAAAACTTTGATTGTATTTCAGTTCGCGGCTGCTGTGATTCTCATACTTTGCACCATACTATCGAACCGCTGGTTTTGATGGTCAATCCCGATTTTTATCTGTATCTATCCCTGCGCCTGGACGGGCGCCATGCAGGGCAGGCTATGTCGTTTGTCCGGGATAAATGGGCCGAATTGTTCCCCAATCAACCCTTTTCCTGTCTATATCTCGAAGATATCCTCACATCCGGTTATCAGTCGGAGGAAAAATTGGCTTTGATGATGATGATCTGCAGTATTCTATCCATCGTCATCGCCTGTCTGGGGTTACTGGGCCTGACCCTGTTTACGGCCAGGCTGCGAACCAAGGAACTCGGCATTCGTAAGGTGTTCGGCGCATCTGAATGGCACCTGTTCCGTATGACTTGCTGGCAGTACGGCAAATGGATTCTATTTGCCGTTTTGATTGCCTGGCCCATCGCGTACTGTGCCATGCATATGTGGCTGCAAAAATTTGCCTATCGTTTGACCGTGACCTGGTGGTTGTATCTCGCCGCTGCAGCGATAGTCTGGGTATTGGCACAAATGACGGTCGGTTATCAGGTGATTAAAATCGTCCGTGCCAATCCGGTGGAATCGCTGCGGTATGAATAGGGATGGCCATTGTTGGGTATCTTTTATATCTTAATTCATTCAATGGGTCAATAAACCTGGGGGTTCTACAAGACCTCATTTGCTCGAGCCCTTAGAATGAACATTTATTTTACAATATGTTACAAAGGTGGAATGTGAGGGATTACCATAACGATCAAACGGGGTGTCACATATTCATTGCCAGCTGTCATTTATTTATGTCAAAAAAGCCCTTGCATTCAATAGTAACTGCAAGGGCTTTCTTACGTTTTGTACTATTCAATCAGTGGAAGTATGCTTGAGATTCCCATTTTTTCTTTTCGGATACCATCATGCATCGATACGCTCGATGCACTCCAGAACCGCCTATAAATTACTATTTGAACAATCTCGAACAGGGTGAAAGTGAAGTGAATTTTTGATCGCAGTGATGTGGAGCCCACCTGTCAGGTGGACCCCACAAAATGCAATTTTATTTTTTTTTACACCCTGGCAAACAGTTCGAATTAGCTATTCCTTATTGATTCCTCAACAATATCTGAATGCTCCGGCTCATGTTGCCGTTCGGGCTCTTCAATCGAAACGTAACAGTAGCGGTTTTGGCGGAAGTCGCTTCTTTGTCTAGATCGTTCAGCAATTGCGTCTGAAAATAGGTCGTGCCAAAACCGATATCATCTTCTGCGGCCATGAGGATTTCGGATGACAGTTTGCCCTCGGAAGTTTCCGCCTTGAGCTCCGAGCCAGCCGCTACCGGATTGCCGTTGATGTCGTACAGACGCACGGTGATGGTGGCCACTTCACCGATATTCAATGCGGTTTTATCCGTGCTCAAATCGAACACCATGACCGGACCGCTAAAAACCGTCATACCGGTGGTCCACACGACGGCATCATTGCCGTTCTGGTCGCGGCCATGCGTATACGCCATGACTACTGCCACGCCGTCGTTTTCCAGTCCATCACCTTCGAAATCCGGCAGGATGATGGGCAAAGTAAGCATATCATCATTGGGATTGGCAATTTCATGCGGCTTGAGCGCATTGGCATCGATCGGTTCAACAACCGGCATGGGTTTGGCCGTATGCCACAGAACCTGGCCGACGCCCAGGTTGTCGGTTGATACATCCGTGCCCATAATTCCGCCGGAGCTGCGCAGATAGACCACGGTGGACTGTTCGACCGGATTGTTGTATTTATCGCCGACGAATATCGAGACGTTGAAATCTCTGACATAGATCCAACCCGGCAGGTTGAGATAATCAAAGGCGACGGTCAGGTGGCTCTCGACGTTGTTTTTATCGGTCGGATCGATCCAGATGTAGGGCGGTCCGGAACGAATGATCACTTCGGAGCTGCGGGCGATGATTTCCGGATAATCGATTAGTTGCGCCTGTATTTCCACCGGACCCGGGCGGATACCGGCGCGCATTTTCACTCGCGCTTCGCCGCTCTGAGTGCGGATGGGTTCGGATACGGTTTTCGAGCCGGATAGCCCCGGTTCGAGAAACTCGCCGCCGTCTGGACCATGCAACAGGGTAAATTGTACCGCAACGCTGGCGTTAATCGTCCGACCGGTCTGGGTCAGCACTCGGGCGCTGAGCATGGTTTGTTCGAGCTCGCCGGTTTCTTTGACCCAGATGAATTGCGGCGAAGCCGTGAGCAAAATACTATTGGGAATTTCCGGCGTCAGCTCTACCAGGACCGTCTTGGTCAACAATCCGTATTGTACTTTAATTTCCGCCGTACCGTCCGTGTTCCCGGCTATTAAGTCCACCACGGCTGTTCCCGCCGGGTCGGTGATGGCGTTTCGGGGGATGGTGCCCAGTGTGGTGGAGAACGATAACAGCGCATCCGGAATAGCGTAGAGCTGGCTGGTCTGTTTGAGAATCGCGGTGATTTTCGATTTTGACTGTCCGTCTGCAGGAATGGAGAGCGGATCGGCAGACACCTGCATGGAAATACCTAAAAGCGTGATGGTCACATCCTGCGAGAATAATCCCACCTTCGCTGTGATGGTTTCAAAGAGATCGGTTTCACCGGCATCCGGTGTGTAGATGACAGACGCCTTGCCTTCGGAATTGGTAACGGCAATACTGTCGATGGTGCCGTACACAGCGCTGAATCGAACCGTAGTGTTGGGCACCGGATTGAGTCGTTCGTCCAGAACAACAGCTGTAATGGGCAGTTTGGCGATTCCGTTACGCAGCACTTCTTTTTCGCATTCAAAAACGATGTTGCGAGAGAGAGTACCCCGTTCGGCGAAAATGACATGGGATGTGTCCGCAATGTTATTAAAGCGGGCAATGACCAGGACACTCGGGATGGGCACGGTGCCGCTGATCAGGGTGGCCACAGCCTCGCCGTTGTCGTCGGTCACGCTCGAACCGGTGATGGAGCCGGCGGTGGCGGTGTATTGAATGGTGGCGCCGACAATGGGATTATTCGTCTGCGAAAGCAACCGCGCGGTAAATTCGGCCTTGCTAAAGCCATCCGCCTCCAGAGAAGTCGAATCCGGTAACAGCACTATTTTAGGCGTTATATAATTGATGGCAATTCGGTAGCGCAGACGATTGCCTATCTCCATGTGGATCGAATCCCTGACCGCCGCGGTGTGCGAAACCACTTTAACCACGGCCATGCCCTGCTGGTCTGTTGTCGCTTGGGCATCAACGGTCGTATAGATGGCGCGTAGCCTGATGGCAACATCGGGCACTACTTTCCTGGTGCTTCTCTCCTTTACCGTCATGGTCAGATTGGTGGAGCTGATGCCGTCGGCCGGCAACTCGGTCGCATCCAGTTTGTACTCGAACAGGACGCCCAGAAAGGTGACGTTGATGGTGGCAGGGTCTTCGAGTGTGATAGTTTCCTTTTGCAATTCCGTTGCGGGTTCTATAGCGGGGCATTCGAGCGATACCCTCATGCTGCTGCTGCCTTTGCCCAGAGACGACAGGCTGGCCGTCACTGTGGCACGAACATCCAATTCACTGGCGACACTGGTGAGCGTAGCTGTCGCCTGGCCGCTATCATCGGTGAAAGCGTATTTCGTGATGCTCCCGTGCGAGGTGGTGAAGAAGACTTTGACATCGCGGGACGGTCTTCCGGTACTATCCAGCACGGTTGCGCGGACGTCAATGGTGGATACGCCATCAGCCAGAATAGAAGGTGCTGCAGGGGCCAGGTCCTCGAGGACGTTTGGTGCCGTGATCGGTTCTTCATCCTTACCACAGTCTGATAGTGCGAATAAAGCGGCGCATAGTCCGAAAACAAGAAAATAACGTCGCATAAGCACTCCTTTGCTCATAGCAAGCGTGAGAAAAATGTTGTTATATTATTTAGGTTGGATTAGGATTGTCGCCTCAACGAAAGGCAGCATATGCTTTAACCTTATAAAATATTAATAAAATATATATTTGTCAAGCGATAAATCGGAGATCGTGACGATGGTCAAATAAATGAGTTTCATAGCCGTCTTAACCGATTCGGTGTTTACCGGGTACTTTATTAATCCTGTGAGTGGTACCATATCAGTGGCAGGCGACTGGACGCAATTTTATCTACTGAAACCAATAGACATGTCAGCATGAAATACCAGCGCGACGCTCGCGTTACCGCTTTCAGGCTTCGTCTGAGTGCTGCAGCCGGATGGAGCTATCGAAAAAAAAGAGGGCAGCCCTGATTATTCCCTTAGCGATCGTTCTGAAATATTTTTTTGGCCTCATCCTGAAAAGTTTCGGCTGGCGTAAAATCGATTTTGTGAGATACATATCTGGAGGTATCGACAATCCCATTCCGAAAGAACTGCTCGACGAGGTGTTCAAAACCATCCCGTTGATTATATATAACCTCCATATGCCCCATTGATGGGATAATAATAATATGCCCTTTATTCAGGTAAGGTTTTAATTCCCTGATGTAATCGGGCGGGCTTGAAAAATCGAGTTCGCCATTAATGACAAGTGTCTCAGCGTCGATTCTATCAAGTCGTCTGAATTCAACAGCAATTTGATGGACAGGCCACCCACCCAGAGAAACGGAATTCCACCAGAATTTTCGCGATGGGGAGCCAAGGATCGACTCGGCTGGTTCCGAATAATAACTTTTCGTCGTATCCAGGCCACCACTTACTACTTTGGTGATAAAGTCACCCCAGTACTGCCTCGACGTGTCCTGAACCGTTTGATCATATCCAAGCGAAATCAATGCCAGACCACTGTAGTCGCCCTTTTCTGCGGCGACATAGGCGTCGAAAATGGCTGCTGCTGTTTCGGTTTCATAGAGTAAAAAAAACGTTGCAAGCCGAAGCTTGTCAGGATCAATTCTGATATTTTGCCATGCTCTGGGAAAAGATTGGAACACCCGTTTGATTGTAACAAGAATATCGGGTGATTTCGACACTGCTTCAGGGTCTGATTTCCAGAGATCGTTGTATTTGGTCAGCATTTTGTCAACCATTTCCGGCTCCCAGCCTAGAAGGAGGCGTTCTCTGTTGCTTGCTCCGATCATAAGGTTACGAAAAATAGACTGAGGATGCCGTCTGCAGGCGATGTAAGCCACCTGAGTCCCATAACTGGTTGAGAAAAGATTGATCTTGTCATATCCCAATGCTTGGCGAACAGCTTCAATGTCATCAACAACTTGAACCATATTGTAACCATTCAGATCGATTCCCTTTTGTAGCAGCGAATCGTAACTCTTCCGCAGATTCCTTCGCATCATCACCAGAGATTCTTGTGAAAGTGGATTAGCCATAATCATTGCCGCTCCGATCTCTTTACATTTCAATTTCACATCACCGTCTACGCCACGATAACCCACATTGATGACTTCATTATGAGTATAGAACACCTCCGGCATCTCCGTCCAAAGATTACTTTTTCCCGGTCCACCACCCAACAGGAATATGGGTTGAGATGTATTTGCCGTTCTAGCGAAATGCCTGATAAATGGCAGTAGTATGAGTTTTGATTGCGGATTATTCCTGTTTTCCGGTACAAGAATCAATCCGAAATCTGCCCTGTTTTTATAAATTGTGCCACTTTTAAGGATAAATTCACCTGCTTGTTTTCCTGCCAGTTCGGATGGATTCGGAAACGGAGAATCCTGGGCGTTCAATCGTGATGTACTGGATAAAAAAAACAGAAAAGCAAGTATGCAAAGCCGACACGTTTTGTGCATGATGTGATCCTTTGATATTAAGTAATTGCATTTCAGGTTTTGTCTGCTTTTAGCTATACATACACGTTCGCTATACAATGATGATGAACCCCCCTATGACATGAACCATGATTGACCACCTTATCGTCATAGACCGTTTGAACGATTCTAAAGATACGATGCTCAGGAGTCCTGATGTGAAAAAATAATATATAGGACCGCCACTATTCATTCAATGTTTTTTTTCGTAATCAAGAGATGGATTATTTGCTTTGATCGTTTCAAGTTCATTTAGGTGGTGATCGGGTTTTAAGAGAAGTCGCGCTATTTTATCAAGCAGCTGCACTTCAGAATCTGAAATATCATGAATACTTTTCTTAATTTTATTAACTATGGGCGGATCATTCCAATATGGTTCTTCCGCGCCAATGACATACGACAAATCAAGACATAGCGAATGAGCTGCGGTTTGATCAACAGAGCTGTACCGCGACACATAATATTTTTTGTCAATGCTTTCATTTCGGAGTCCTTGCCAGGTCTCGGCGGCAAATTCGAATTCCTGTCGATCGAAATCGATCCTGTGGCGGTCCGGATCGACCAGAATCCAGGCCTTGCGCCGCGCATCCCAGACCTCACAAATGGCATGAGTGACTCGAATTCTTTTATCATCGCCGATGTATCTCGCATTGCCCGCACGCAGAC
>JAFGSU010000487.1 GCA_016934435.1 Candidatus Zhuqueibacterota bacterium
CGGTACGCTGCGAATAGGAGCGATAAGAGATGATCGTGCTATCGGGGATATCCAGATCGGAATCTACGCCGTCGGGCAACGGAGCAACATAAACAACCGGATTGGCTAATATTTTTTGCCAGGAAGGCCGTTGATTAAAAATACCGAACATGAAATGCAAGACCGTGTTTTCGCTTATTGGATGTGAGATACCGAGTCGAGGCGATACGGCCCACTTTGTCGGTGTATCCCTGTATAATGAATCGGGGCCATTCGGATCGTAACGAACCTGCCCCTGGACGCCATATTGATCATTGATGAAATAGGGATCGAAAAAATCTTTGGCGACGCGCCTGTTGGGATTAAAGAAATCAACTCGGACGCCGGCATTCACAACCAGTCCCTGAAATTCCATTTTATCCTGGACGTAAAAACCGCCTTCGTACGGTGTTGTCTTGGTGGAAACGATATCGTTTACAGATGCACGCGGCGACTCTCCCGCTGCCGATGAACGTCCTTCGTGTAACAGTTTATCATACATCTGTGACGACAGGATAAAGCCAGTTTTAAGCAGATGTGTATGACTGATCTGGCTTGTCAGGTCAGCTTTTATCGAGGTACTTCGTGTATCGACCCAATTTCGCCAGGTGTCGCCGGGATATCCCCATCTGAAATCGACAAAACTGCGCGGCGGAGCCTGTCCCCAATGATCATCAGGCCAGCCCGCAACATAAACCGTATCATAGCCGGATTCTGATAATTCAACCGTCGGCAAACCAAATCCTTCGAAATAGGCGCCTTTTGCTATTTCCCGGTAATCCATCCGGTATTCCATAAAATTGTGCTGCAGGGCAACATCCAAAAAAGTATTCGGGTTGAATACATGTGTCCCCTTTAATTGAAAATTGTAAAACTCCGCCCGTTCAGGAGGGCGGATGGTCCACAGATCGCTGTTTCCTTTATTGCCGTAAAGCCAAAATGTCCAGGCGTTATATGGATTGCGCAGGTAAGAAAGCTCCTGGTCGATGAATTGTCCGGTTGTTTCTTCGGATGATTGGAAAAATGTTCGCGGCGGTCCTGAATTATTAAATTTTGTAAATATTCCGCTCAATGATAGTTTTGTGCTGGCGTTCAATCGATAGTCCAGCATTCCCTGAAAGGTCATATCAGGATTATACTTTAACGATGCGGGAAACTTTGCGACGCCTTCTTTATATCGTCCTGAAAGTAAAAAGCTCATCTTTTTAGTGATCGGGCCATAAAGTGAAATTTCAGTCTCCCATTCCATCCTATCCGTATAATTCATATGAGGGAATCGCGCTTCATCATTTACAAAGGCTTCCCAGTATTCGGCTCGCTGCTCGGGTGTCATTTGTCGGTAGGGCGCGCGTCCACCGTCATAGCCTTTCATCGGTTCATCCATCCATTGCGTTTGCCAGGTTGCGCTGGGATCCCAGAATTCAGGAGTGGTCATGATCCCTCTGTAGATGCCGTCCTCCGCGAAAATATGATCGCCCCAGTGATATTTGCCCGCAGGACGAAATTTATACTGCACAACGCCGTGGAGTCTATCCGTGGCGCTTCGAGTAACGATATTTACAATGGCGCCATTTGCCTGACCATATTCTGCATTAAACCCACCCGTTAAAACCTCAACCTCTTGAATCGTCGTTAAATTAATCAAAGAAAAATTTGTATTGGAGCCGACATCACGCATGTCCATGCCATTCAGGTTATAGGCAACATCTAAACCGTACCCTCCGCGGATACCTCCGTGCACATTAACCCCGGGCAGGTCACTAATCACTTCTGATAATTCGGTGCCCCAGCTCCGGTTGACGTCATTGGCCGACATGGCCTGTTTGCTCGCCGTCAAATCAAATTCAACTTTAGGCTTTTCAGCGACGACGGTTACTTCTTCTCCTTTTATAACAGCGGATTCTAACTGGCAATTAACCATTGTTGTTTGGTCAATTTTAACTCGCACCTCTGTTACAGTGACGGGTGTGTATCCCACCATCGATACTTTTAATTCATAGGTGCCCGGTGGGATGTTGAGAATGTAATAATTTCCGTCGATACCCGTTATAGCGCCTAAACTCGTTCCCAAAATTGCGACATTCGCACCGGGAAGCGCTTCTTTGGTGGCCTTATCTTCAATCTTGCCGGCAACTTTTCCCGTCGTCCCTGCAAGTATTGCTGAGGTCTGAGCAAAAATCACAAAAAGTGTAACCAGTATTATTTGTTTTTTTATCATAACGTTATTCTCCTCAACCAAACAATTTATTGAATGCGTAACAGAGATTAAAATAATACTAATCTTTCAGGCTCATGCTTTGATAAAAATTTTGCATGACGAAAAATGCCTTTTTTCTCTCACCGTTTTCAGACAACAGCCCTTTTCGATTCCAAAAATCTTGAATTTCAGGTAAGAGTCGACGGGGGGAACGAAAATCTTTTAGAATCCAGGGGCTCATACCGCGCAGATAAGGAATTTGAGAAAGCATTTTCAATTGTTGCTGATACAAATATTCCTGATATTCCTCGGTCCAACGTTCTTCTTTTGAGCCATGATGGCCATATTTTGCTCCACCGCCGAATTCAGTCATTATCAGGGGTTTATTATAAACAGATTTCCATTTTATGTTGGGGGTGTCGGCAGGTTTGCCGCCATACCAGCCATGATATTCATTCACACCAATTACGTCCATGTGTTCGATCAAAGGATCATCGATGACATTATAGCCGTCTTTGTGGGTGATTTCAGTAGCAGCGGAAATTAACCTTGAATCATCCATTTCTCTTGCTTTGGTGATCAGGCGCGTCAAAAATTTCATCCGTGCATCGCCACGAGGCGTCTCATTGGCCACCGACCAGATGATGACAGATGCCCGGTTTTTATCCCGTGTGATCATTTCCCACAACTGCGTTTGCGCATTATCATAGGTATTCTGATTTTCCCATAGTATGGTCCAGTATACAGGGATTTCCGCCCAAACCATGATTCCCATTCGGTCCGCTTGCTGAAGCATAAACTCATTATGAGGATAATGTGCCAAACGTACAAAGTTGCAGCCCAATTCTTTCACCTGGTCGAAAATCTTAATGGCATCTTCTACGCTATAAGCTCTACCCTCCCTGCCCAGTGGTTCTTCATGGACAGAAATTCCTCGTAAAAACACCGGTTTGCCGTTTAGCAGAATCTGATCTCCCTGCGTGGTTATGGTACGAAAGCCAATCCGGTCTTCAATACGATCTGTTTCCGCCTTAATTTCCACTTTATTGAGAAATGGCTTTTCAGGTGACCATAACTCAAGCATGGCAGCTGATATTGAGAACGCGCCATATCCATCGCTGTTGGTCGTTATTTCTTGTGAAACGCTTGCTTCCTTAATGGACAACCGAACTGTTTGCTCTTTATTCGCACCATCGAGCAAAATCCATCCTTTTATTTGAGGTGTGGAGTTATTTTCAATTTGAATTTTGTAATCGCAAATATATGTTGAGGGTGTTTCGATTAAATTTACCCGCCTGGTAATACCTCCATAGTTCCACCAATCGGTATTAGAGGTCGGAACCCCTTCACGATGGCGCCTATTATCCACTTTTAAAATGAGGAAATTGTCCTGCGCCTTTATCAGGTTTGTTATTTCAAAACAAAACGGTGTGAACCCACCGATATGTTCACCCAATTTTTTGCCGTTCAGATACACAATCGCATGGTAATTGGCAGCTCCAAAATAGACGAATAAACGTCTGTTTTCCTTCAAGTCATAATCAAAGGATTTTTTGTACCAGATAGTGCCTTCATAATAAAACAGCATTTCATTCTGGCTATTCCAATCACCCGGGACGCGCAGGGTTTGGGAATCATCAAATGCGTATTCAACCAGCTCGCTTTTAGAGGCTGGTCGGTAATTTTTAAAATAGCCATCGGAGCGGGGTTGATAGCGAAAATTGTAGTATCCACTTTCATAGGGATCGATGATGATTTGCCACGAACCGTTGAGGCTCGTTGTCATACGTCCGTCACTATTTATTATCAGGTTGGTCTGGC
>JAFGSU010000488.1 GCA_016934435.1 Candidatus Zhuqueibacterota bacterium
AACAGGTCAGCGCCGTGCGATTTCTCGGCAACGAGATCGTGAAAAAATATCCTGTGGTTACCACCTGGATGGCGGATTCGCCGGCGCGGATTGATATAGATTCCATCACTGTCGCTTCCGGCACCTACAGGCCAGCTCAGTATTTGCGCCTCAATTCCGCCTATCCTATCGTCGAGGGATACAAGGATTATGCCGCTTTCGGTTATCATGCCAATTTTTCAGATCTGCTGGGCATCAGCGGCATGGGTTTGACCGCCTCCTATACGCCCAATCAAAGTTTGCCCGAGGACGAACGATTTCATTTCGCCGCCGAATATCGATACGGCTTTTACCAGCTGCTCGCCACCTATAATTACGCCAATTTTTATGATCTGTTCGGTCCCACCAAACAGAGCTTGAAGGGTTATTCGCTGGAAATGAATTATCGCAGGAATTTGCTGTGGGATCACCCGCGATTGATGGATGTCCGGTTCAACCTGAGCGGCTACGGCGGTCTGGAACGACTGCCGGATGAACAGAACGTTGCAGCAACTTACGACAAAGCCTATTCTTTTTCGGCGGAGCTGTCATATGAGGATGTGCGCAAATCGCTCGGCTGGGTGGATGAAGAAAAGGGTTTTCGCGGCCGGCTGATTGCCAAGAATTTTTACGTCAATGGCCAGCTATTTCCACGAGTGTACACGGCGCTGCATCAGGGCTTTCAATTGCCGCTGCACCATTCCTCCATCTGGTTGCGGGCTTCGGCCGGCTACAGTCTCGGCGATCGCGATAATCCGTTCGCCAATTTTTTCTTTGGTGGATTCGGCAATAACTGGGTGGATTATGATACTGAGAAGCGATACCGGGAATTTTACAGCTTTCCGGGTATGGAGATCAATGCGTTCGGCGGCACCAATTATCTGAAGGCGATGATGGAGTGGAATTTACCGCCGCTGCGTTTTCGCTCGGTCGGATTTACCAGTTTGTATTTGCGCTGGGCGCGACCGGCGCTGTTCGCTTCGGCCATCCAGGCTAATCTCGATGGAGAGGATGCCAACAGGCCACTGCCGCAATATGGCGCGCGCAGGACGCTGATTAATGCGGGCGCTCAGCTGGATTTTCGCATCGTGATGTTTTCGCGATTCGATTCCATGTTCTCGCTGGGTTATGCCGTGGCGCTGGAAAAAGAAGCATGGCATAATGAATTCATGATATCTCTGAAACTGCAATGATCGAAATACTTCGATATTCGTTCGGTTTGGTGCCGGTATTCCTCTTTCTGGCCACCCTGCTGTTTTTGGATAGCTACAAGCTGATTCGGTTGCGCCTGGTATTGCAAAATCTGGGCATGGGCAGCCTGATCGCGGTGTTCTGCTTTTTGCTCAACACCGCACTGATCGGGCTGCTGCATTATGATCTATCGTTTTATTCCCGGTTTATTGCGCCGGTGTTGGAGGAAATTTTCAAGGCGCTTTTCATCATTTTTCTCATCCGTACCCATCGTATCGGTTTTCTCATCGATGCGGCCATCGCCGGTTTTGCCGTGGGCGCCGGATTCGCGTTTATCGAGAATATCTATTATTTATCGATCATGCCCGACGCCAACTTGTTGCTCTGGTTGTTGCGCGGTTTCGGCACCGCCATGATGCACGGTGGCACCACTGCTATTTTTGCCATGGTTTCCAAAAATTTCTACGACCGCTATGCGGGAAAAACCATTTTTGTCTTTTTACCCGGTCTCTTGGTGGCTATATTCATTCATTCCATATTTAATCACTTTTTTTTGCCGCCTTTGTTGATGACGCTATTGCAGCTAATCATTCTGCCGCTGTTGATCATGTTGATCTTTTCCCGTAGCGAAAAGATGATTCAGGAATGGCTGGAGCTGGGACTCGATACCGATGTGACGCTGATGGAATGCATCAACAGCGGCACCATGAGCGAGACCAAAATCGGCCAGTACCTGAGCTCGTTGAAGGATAAATTTACCAGTGAGGTGGTGGCCGACATGTTTTGTCTGCTGCGGCTGCAGTTAGAGTTATCGATCCGCGCCAAGGGGATTCTGTTGATGCGCAACGCCGGCTTTCAAGCCGAGCCGGATATCGAAGTCAAGGAAAAATTCGCCGAGTTGAAATTTCTCGAAAAAAGCATCGGCAAAACCGGCAAACTCGCCCTGATGCCCATCCTGCGCACAACCACAAGAGATTTGTGGCAGTTTTATTTTTTACAATAATATATTTTGTATGGTGTGTGATCCGTGTTTCATCCGGGGCTGAAGATGAGGCCTTGGATTTTCATGAATGAAATAAAGATGTTTTTCCCACGAATCACACGAATGGATACGAATTTTGCACAAAGATGCTTTTAGCCTGACAGGAGGGTGTGGGAGCGGGCATCTTTTAGTGTTATCCTGTACCCCAAACCTTGCTTAAAAAAATGGTGTCATGCTATTTTTAATTTACCTCTGTTTTGACACAAGCACCGGTTTGCCGTGGCAAAGGGATTAGCCGCATTATTTTGCCGGAAGAGATGCGGGGTGGATCATCCACCTGGCCCTCCGGCTCGATTATATGCCGCTCCAGGACCGCGCAGAAGCAGTTTTTGTTCACGATTTATGCGCAAAAATGACATGCAGGATTTTTTTATTGCATAATAGATAAAAATTTAATAAATTTATTGGCTTTATCGAAGGTGTAGCTCAGCTGGTAGAGCAGCGGCCTTTTAAGCCGTTGGTCGGGAGTTCGATTCTCCCCACCTTCACGAGAACGAAACCCTGGTGATCAATGGATTGCTGGGGTATTTTTATTTAAATTAGAAAGTTAAGTATTTTTAGGTAGCGGCTGATGGTTGAAAGATCTATATGGCTTTTCCTTGATTTTGGCCTCTTTTATCTTTATTTTGTCACGCATTTGTCACGTGTCATAAGCATGAATGCGGTGAGAAAATGTAAAAATTTTTAATAACTTTTTTTACATTTCAGATAAAAAAGTCCTAAATTATATATATAAGGAAATTTATTCGATAATGACCACAGCCAAATATCATGATGTCAATCCGGCTGCGTATCTGGAATATGTCTTTCAGAATATCCTGGACTATCCCTTCCACAAATTAGCTGATCTGCTGCCCCAGAACTGGAAGACC
>JAFGSU010000489.1 GCA_016934435.1 Candidatus Zhuqueibacterota bacterium
CGGCGTTGGCGAAAAAAGGGCAGAATGAGGGAAAAGTTGGACGCCCTCACCCTTGCCCTCTCCCGCTGCTCGCGGGAGAGGGTGACCGTATTGGGCGGTGAATTGAAGGAAAGGAGTAAAATAGATAAACCAGTTCCTTCTCCCCCGCCCCTCAGGGGAATGTCCGCCGGCTTTTTGGCGGAAGAAAAACAGGATGAGGGGGCGATCGCACCAGGCGCCCAACACCGCAGACTTTTCCAGCACTTGTGTGCTACAGGCGCAGGCGAAGGATTGGCGGGAGATGAGAAAAATCACCTTGGCGCGATGAAGATTTGACAAATCATCTAAAGAAAACCCGATATTCTAGTCCCTTCTCCCCCGTTTTTCAGGGGGAGAAGGACAGGATGAGGGGGCTATTGCGCCGGGCGTCCGAAACCGCAGACGAGCTCGGCTCCGGCATGCTGCAGGCCAGGTCCGGGGATTGGCAAGAGGCAAGGAAGATCACGCTGGTGAAATGAATGATTTATTAATATAGAGATTTCGCGATCTCTGCGCTTTCGGCGATAAAAACATCCAATCGCAGAGGCCGCAAAGAACGCAGAGGAACCGCAAAGAAAACAACGGGAGAGATGTAAATATATTCTAACATATTTCAAAAGCGGTTAACCTTAGTAGTATAATATTCAGTACATTTCAACCTTATTACCTTATCGGGCCCTGATCGGGATTGCGTACATGCCAACTGCAGATGAACTGGAGCATATCCGACAACAATTTCACGAGCCTTAATGGTTGAATAAGGTAATAAGCTATCTGTTTTTCATACCATTTTGCTACGAAGGTTCAGCAATAGTAAATAAGGTAAAAAAAAACTATATTGTTTAAGCTGGGTATTACACCGATTCGGTGTATGAACATTAATTCGGAAATCCTGAGAATTGTGCTTGATGACTTGAATTTAACGGTTAATATCGAATCAGAGATTACCATCGCACTTGAAATTATGCATCAGGTAGGCATTTTCCGTATTAAACAATAGCAGGTCGATGGTTTACCGATTCTCAATGTGATCCCCTCTGCGTTCTCTGCACCCTCTGCGTTTAAAATGGCCTATCGCAAAGGACGCACTGAGGTTCTGTATAATCTAATATTGATCTTTTTATTCACATGCGAGACCATTAACCTCATAAAACGTACTATGGTCATGGTGTAATCATCCCTGTGATGAGCTGGCGGGTGAATACCGTCATTAAAAGAGGATGCGGCAACGTTCCATCCTGCCGCCATTGCACAAGGATATTTAGCAGGATGACGGGGTGGGATTTTCATAGCGGAACGAAATGTCATTCAGCACGGTATCTCGATTCGGCGAGCCGGGTTATTCAGGCAATGCCGTTCGCTTCCGACAATGGATGCTTGCGGAATGACAACCAGGACTATAAGTGAAAACACAAAGCATACTCACAGTCATGACGTAAATACTTGAATAATATTACCAAACCAATCACCATAAGAAAGGAATTCAACATGCCAGAAAAATCCAATCAATCCCGCCGCGATTTTCTCAAATATGCGGCAGGCATCGCCGGATTGGCGCTGGCCTCGGGCGGCTATGTGCTGACGACCAGCTGGAAAAAAGACGATGTCACCGGTCGACTCTGGCGCCTGAATCCGGCCTTTACCCTGAAAGAGCTCTCCCGGCAGGAAATCGAAATCTCTACAACCCTGGGTTCAGGGGAAAAACTGCGCCATCGCTTCACCGGACTGGAAGCGGACGTCTTTCGCTATGCTTCGCAGGAAAAGATCATCGGCAGTCAGATAGCGATATTATCTAAAAAACACAACCTGTCCGAAGAACAATGCCGCGAGCGGATATGTCGGTCCATGGAGGAATTAGCGGAAGCCAAACTGATCTACACCGGCGAAAAAATGCTGGTGAAAATCGTCGAGGTCACCAATGGCTAAATGCTACACCCTGACCGCCGACGTTTTTACGATCCCGTACCATGACGACGAATCCATCCTCTACGCACCGCTCCTGGGATTCGTATGCGTCGTCAACGATGACGTCATCAATCTGCTGGCGGATGTGGAACACATCGATCTCAAAACGCTGAACAAGGAAGAAAAAGCGACCCTGCGCTACCTGGAGGACAAGGGCCTGCTCAACGGCTCGAGGGAGTATAACTGCGTGCATCCATACCAGGAAAAATATCAGCCGGCGCAGCTGACCCTGTTCCCCACCAACCAGTGCAACCTGCGTTGCATCTACTGCTACGCTTCGGCCGGAGAACAAAAGCCGCTGGTCATGGACTGGCATTACGCCGTCAGCGCCATCGAATTCATGATCACGAGCCTGAAAGAACGCGGCGGCAAACACCTGTCGCTAGGATTGCACGGCGGCGGCGAACCGCTGTATCCCTGGCAATTCATCAAACGGGTCGTGGGTTATGTGGAGGACCGCTGCAGTCAGGAAGGATTAACCCATGCAATCTTTTCCGCCAGCAATGGTGTGCTGAGCGAAAAGCAGCTGCAGTATATCGTCAAGCATTTTGTCAACCTCAACATCTCATTCGACGGTTTGCCACACGTGCAGGACTATCACCGGCCGCTGGCCGGCGGTCAGGGCTCGTTCGAGCATGTGGATCGCACCATGCGCTTCCTGGACGAGAAAAAGTTCAATTACGGCATCCGCGGTACAGTCAGCGACTATAACATCAACCTGATGCCCGAGATCGTACGCTACATCGGCGAGCATTACCGGTGCAAATCGGTGCACCTGGAGCCGCTGTTCTATTGCGGCCGCTGCAAGACCACGGGCACCATGGATCCCGGCATCGAGGCGTTCGCGGAACAATTCAAACGGTGTGAGGATGTCGCCGCCGAATACGGCATCAACCTGATCTACTCCGGCTGCCACATCGACATGCTGCGCAACATGTTTTGCGGCGTATCGTGCGCTAATTTTTCCGTCACCCCCGACGGCTATTTGACCGCCTGCTATGAAGTCACGGACAGAGAGGATTCCAAGTCGGAAAAATTTTTCTTCGGCCGTATCCGCGAAGATGGCACGATTTTCATCGACGACGAGAAAAGGCGCAGGCTCCATTCCCTCACTGTGGACCAGCTGGACTATTGTCGCGACTGTTTTGCCAAATGGCATTGTGCCGGCGAGTGCGCCGCCAAGATTCCGCACGACGACATCACCGGTGCGCGCGGCCACGATCGCTGTCAACTGAACCGTCAGCTCATCGCCGAGCGGTTAAAGCGCATCGTCGAGGGCAATTTTAAAACGGGGAGGTTGTCGTATCATAAGATAGAGGATATGACCTGATTGATGGATCATATTCATACGACGTCAAAATATCGTAACAAGCTGTATTCTATACTTGATCGCAATGGAAATAAAGTGTTACCTTCACCCTGTCCATCTCCCACAAGCGGGCGAGGGGACTGGATTTTTGAGATTTTCTGGAATTTGGACAGTCCCTATATATGGGATTGTGAAAATAATAGTGAGGAAAGGAGGCCCCCATGGCCGATCGTCCCAATGATCGTCTAAAGCGCAACGGAAAAAGCAAGGGCGCGCCCAAAATTTCCAACAGCGTCGAAATCAAGATTCCGGACAAAGAGGTGCACATCATGAGTCCGGACGAAAAAGCGCCCTCTAAAGGCACCTGCTCCTGCCATTCGGTATGCACCTGCGTGCCGGTGACCAGCTGCTCGTGCGACACCGTCTGCACCTGCGATGCGGTGTGCAGCACAAACACCTGCGCCTGCAATCCCTTTGCGGGGTGTGAGCAGCATGTCTGCACCTGCGTGCCGGTATGTACCTGCCACGGCGTCTGCTCGACCTGTTCGACCTGCTCGACCGGGCATTACTGGCATCCGAATTAAGTATGAAATGTTGCTAAAAATCAGGTACTGCTGGGCGCCAGGGATCATATCATATTGATCTGATATGAAATCCTTCCAATAAGGAGGAAAATAGAATGAAAAGATTTTTCGCCATTTTCATCGCCTGCCTTCTATTATCAGGCCATACGCTCCTCTCGCAACCA
>JAFGSU010000046.1 GCA_016934435.1 Candidatus Zhuqueibacterota bacterium
GACGATAAACGCTGCCTGCTGGAGGCCCGTCTCGCCGGCCTCCAGCCGATCTCGGTAAGCGATCAGGGGGCGACTCTAGAGCAGGCCGTCGACGGTGCGGTCGAGAAGTTGAAGCGATCCCTCGACAGTACACTCGGGCGGTTGGGAAAGCGCTAACGCACGACACTTCTGGTTGAAGGAGCCTGGCCAGCGAAGAGGATATGTGGAATAGTATAATGATGAAGCACTCTAAATTGCGTATAATATGGCATATGACTGAATATTATTTTACAGAATATTTCGAAAATGAAGTCTTGTCTGCAGAAAGAATGGTTTATCCGAGTTTGCGAGAACCCATTACGAGTTGAGCCTCAAGAAAATAATCGTTATCGGTTTTGGGGCGTAATTGAAGAACTCGAAGGACGCATCCTCCGTATTATCACATTAAGCGATAAACAAACAATACACAATGCATTTCCCGACAAGAGATTGAAATTATGAAACTAAAATATTATAAAGACACTGATTCACTCTATATCGATTTGTCTTCAAAACCAAGCGCTGAGAGCAGGGAGATTTCTGAAGGTATAGTCTTAGATTATGATTCCGAAGGAAATATCGTTGGAATTGATATTGATAATGCAAGCAAAAAAATTGATTTGAAAGAAATTGTTCTGAGCAAAACACCAACTGAAATCGAAACAGTGATAAAATAATACTATATGCCGAACCCAAGTATTCACACGACCGGCACAGTCTTTTTAATCCCGAGGGTGTCCAATAAGTATTTTTACCGGCACTTTTGGAGTGCATTGACTGCGTCGATGCATGCAGCCTCACAGAGGCTGCACTCCATAATAAATTGTATTTATTGAATTAATAATAATGCTGTAAATCAACTTTTGAGCGAGCAAAAAGTAATTTATCTTTGTAATTAGGATGATCCTATACTTTTGGGACAACCTTGCAAGTCCAGACGCTTTGCGTCCAGTTACTTGACGATTTGGTAACCTTCAGGAGACTAGCCGCAGAGCGGCAATAATGTGTTCCCACGGAGACCGTGGGAACAAGATTAAATATACATGTCGCCGTCTTGACCTCCGATGAATTTACCGGAGCGTAAACGTACGAAAACCTAAACCGAAGAGGTAATCTTTTTATGAAAAAATTTCTGCTTGTTGCATGGATGATTCCATTATTCTGTTTTGCTGTAACACCGGCGCTGGATAATTCCGAGCCCACAGCGACGCTCACGATTTATTATTCCAACGATATCATCGGCTATCTGACGCCTTGCGGCTGAAAAGGCGCACGCTACGGCGGACTGGCCCGGCGGGCCAGCTTTTTACAGACCGATGTTCAACATTCGAATTTTCACATTTTAGTTGATGCCGGCGGGTTCAGTCGCGGCATTGATCCCTACAGTCAAATAGCTTCCGAGTACATCGTCCGCGGTTTGGCATGGCTGGATTATTCCGCCATCAATATGGGGTACCGCGAACTCAACAATAAACCCAGTGTGCTGAAAAAGCTGCAGCAGGAGAATAACGTCGAGTTTTTAAACGCCAATATCTTGCTGCAAGGTTCCAATAAACCGCTTTTCACGCCATATCTCATCAAAGAACTGGAAGCAAAAAAAACAAAGCAAAAAATACCCTTCAAGAAGATTAAAATCGGCATTCTCGGGCTGTGTGATAACAAATTAGCACAGATGGTCTTGTCAAGGGAGGGCGAGCCGACATTGGTGTATCAAGAGCCGGTGCAAGCGGCGAAACAATATATCGATGATCTAAAGAAAAAATCGGATCTGGTGATTCTGCTCTATTACGGCAGATATGAACAGATGAAAACTGTTGTGGATCAGGTGCCCGGAATTGATCTGGTCGTTATGGGAGGGGAGACCTATCGCGTCGGCCGGAATCCACAGGAAACTGAAACGATTATCACCGTTACTTCTCAGGCCATGGGAAAATATGCCGGCGTTTTAAATCTATCCCTGAACAAGCAAAAGAAAATCGCCTCCTTTTCCACCAAACAGGTGCCGTTGAATGAAGACATAGCGGATGATCCCAAATTCGCTCGGCTGGTGCAGGAATATGAATCCGCAGCACGGAACCCACGCACTCAATGATTTCTAACTTGAAAAAATCCCGGCTGATTTCGATCAACCGGGATTTTTTTTATTGACAAAATAGAAAAAATAACGTATATTTATACAATAAATAAGAATAAATATACTATTATGAAAGACAGAAAACAAAGACATATCGTAATCTGCGAGATCATCAAAGACAACAAGATTGCCAGTCAGATGGAATTGCAATCTATGCTCGATGAGCTGGGATATACAGTAACCCAGGCGACCTTATCCCGCGATCTCGCTGCTTTAAAGGTGATGAAACGACCGGACCCAATAAAGGGACATATTTATGCAATTTCGGACGAGGTCACCAATCCGTTTACGGTAATGAACGACAATTCGCCGCTCAATGCCTGTCGTCAGCTTAGTTTCGCAGGAAATTTGGCGGTGATCAAATGCCTGCCCTCTTTTGCGCCCAGCATTGCCCTGCTCTTAGACGGTCTGGAAATGGATGAAGTGATCGGCACCGTAGCCGGTGATGACACCATCCTCGTCGTTCTTCGTGACGGTATCTCCCATGAGCAATTTCGTCGTACTCTCCTCAGACGTCTGCCGGAATTGCGCCGGCGATTTTAGCCTCCATTTTCGCATCTAATTCATCATTACTTGTTACCCATATTTTTTCGAGGTGGATCATGAACAAAAAAGTGATATTGGCATACAGCGGGGGATTGGACACATCCGTCATTTTAAAATGGTTGTGCAACAAAGGCTATGAGGTTGTTTGCTACGTCGCCGACGTCGGACAGCGCGAGGATTTTTCTGCCATAAAAGATAAAGCCATCAAGACCGGCGCCAGCAAAGTCTATATTGAGGACCTGAAAGAAGAATTCGTCACCGACTATATCTTTGCCGCTTTACGAGGAAACGCCATCTACGAGGGACGATATTTTCTCGGCACAGCCATCGCGCGGCCTTTGATCGCCAAACGCCAGGTTGAAATTGCTGAAAAAGAGGACACTGCCATTGTCGCTCATGGCTCCACCGGCAAAGGCAATGATCAGGTTCGGTTTGAACTGGCCTATTATGCATTAAATCCGAATATTGAAGTAATTTCGCCATGGAAGGAATCCGAGTTTCTATCAGAATTTAAAGGTCGCAGCGATCTTATTAATTATGCGCAGAAATATGGTATTTCCGTCAAGGCCTCCATCGAAAAATCCTACAGTGAGGATGAAAACCTGATGCATATCAGTCATGAAGCCGGCATCTTGGAGGACCCTTTATACCGTCCGTATGAAGACATTTTCAACTGGACGGTATCGCCGCAAAAAGCGCCGGATGTTGAAACGATTTTGGAGATAGAATTCAAGGACGGTTACCCGATAAAAGTAACCAACCAGAATGACGGAACGATTAAAGAAAATCCGTTGGATCTTTTTATTTATCTGAACGAAATCGGCAGCCGAAACGGCGTCGGGCGGGTTGATATGGTGGAGAACCGATTTGTTGGCATCAAATCGCGCGGTATCTACGAAACGCCCGGCGCAACGATTCTGTGGGCCGCCCATCGCGATCTGGAAGGAATCGCCATGGACAAAGAAGTGATGCGTATCCGCGACATGCTTTCCCCCAAATTCTCGGAACTGATCTACAACGGATTCTGGTTCTCGCCGGAGATGGATTTTCTCTTCAGCGCCTTTGAAAAAAGCCAGGAAAAAATAGATGGAACGGTCTACCTATCTGTTTACAAAGGCAACGTCACAACCCATGGGCGGCAGTCGCCGGTATCCTTATATGATCAGGATTTGTCCAGCATGGATGTCGAAGGCGGCTATAATGCTCTGGACAGCAAGGGATTCATTAAGATTCACGCGATTCGACTCAAAGCCCATTATCTCGTCCTGAAAAACACCATGCCCTACAAATGGCGGAAAAAGTGAATATATTTTTTATGAAAGATCTTCCGATGCGTTGTCCGCAGGTCAAAATACGATCCCCCCAATAGGTGGTTGACGCACTCTGAACACAGATGGGAAAATTATCATGAAACTATGGCAAAAAAAAGCTGTGCTCGATAGGGATGTGGAAGCGTTCACCGTCGGAGACGATTATTTGCTCGACTATGAATTGCTGCCATTCGATTGTCAGGCATCAAAAGCCCATGTGCGCATGCTAACAAAAATCGGCATCCTTTCCGATCAGGAAGGCGACAGGTTACTGAAAGGATTGGATGATATCCTTTCCCTGCATCAAAAGGGTGTATTTGAGATCAAAGCGGAAGATGAAGATTGCCATACAGCCATCGAGAATTATCTGGTGAGAGAAACGGGAACGATTGGAGAAAAAGTACATACCGGCCGCAGTCGCAATGATCAGGTTTTGACGGCGATTCGTCTGTACAGCAAATCAAAACTCACCGAATGCGAAGCCGATGTTTTCGCTGCCATAAAAGCGCTGGATTCGTTTATCGCAAAATACGGCCATACGGTCATGCCCGGCTATTCACATATGCGCAAAGCCATGCCAATGACGGTGGCCATGTGGGGTGGCGCGTTCCGCGATGCCTTTTCCGATGATCAGTTGTTGTTATATACCGCCATGAAACTAATCGATCAAAATCCTCTGGGCACCGGCGCAGGATTCGGTATTTCCCTGCCGCTGGATCGACAGATGACGACCCGTGAATTAGGATTCAGCAAAATTCTCCATAATCCAGTTTACGCGCAAAACAGCAGAGGAAAATTCGAGGGGTTCGTGCTGACTGTTTTGTCGAATATTATGGGTGATCTAAATCGTCTGGCCGCGGATCTGCTTTTTTTCACCCTGCCGGAATTAGGATATTTTTCACTGCCGGATGAATTTCACACCGGCTCCTCCATCATGCCGCACAAAAAGAATCCGGATGTACTGGAAATATTGCGCGGCAAATACCATGAAATGTTATCGCTTGAAAACCGGGTTCGCACCACGACAATTAACCTGATTTCCGGCTATCAGCGCGATTTACAGCTGACAAAAGCCGCGCTGGTCCGAGGATTCACCGTGACACTTCAATCGCTGAGAATGACCATCCACATCATCAATCATTTGCACGTAAATGCGGTAAATTGTAAAAAGGCATTGACAAAAGAATTATTCAGCACTGATAAAGTCCATCGACTCGTACAACAGGGCACGCCGTTTCGCCAAGCCTATCGTAAAATCGGTGATGAATATGAGCAAGATGGATGACCGTGTTATAACCATATCAATGCCTGTCGCTTTCACTATCCGTCTGTTTATGCGACCTCGTTCTGACTTTTCTTAGAATACAAATGTAGCTAACCATCAATCCGGTCTATCTCGCTTCCGTCCC
>JAFGSU010000490.1 GCA_016934435.1 Candidatus Zhuqueibacterota bacterium
CATCGCCGCGTCTACATCACCGATCGGCTGGGCATGCCGTTAATCGAGACCGTGACCGCTCCTGAGATGCGCACACCGCAGGAAGTAGCCGAGGTCGGCCAGATACTGCGGCGCATCGTCCGCAGCACCGGGCAGGTGCGAACCGGCATCGGCGCGGCGCGACAGGACGTCAACGTCAGTGTCACCGGCGGCACCCGCATCGAAATTAAGGGCGTGCCGCGCCTGCCGCTGATTCCGCTGCTGACCTACAATGAAGCCATGCGGCAGTGGAACTTGCTGGCCCTGCGCGCTGAACTGCATCGCCGCGGCATCACCGGCGATACCTTTAAAGGAAGATTCGAGCAAGTCGGCAAATTGCTGCGCAAGACGCGCTATCAGCCCATCCAGCAGGCCATCGCCGCCGGCATGACCGTGAACGGCGTAGTGCTTCAGGGATACCATGGTTTGCTGCGCTGGCAGACGCAGACCGATACCTATTTCTCGCGCGAAATTTCCGACCGCGTGCGCGTCATCGCCTGCCTGACGGCACTGCCGAACATCATCCACTCCGACAGTCCGAGCGAGACCCTGGCCAGCTCCGAATGGCTGACCGTACGCAAAGCGCTGGGGGTGACAGAGGAGGATACGCTGGTGCTGGTCTGGGGGCCCGCTGTGGATGCCGACACCGGCGCCAAAGAGACCATCATTCGCGCCCGCGAGGCCGCCATCGGCGTGCCCTCGGAGACGCGCCAGGCGCTGGAAGACGGCACCAACGGTTTCGAGCGCATCCTGCCCGGCCCGGACCGCATGTATCCGGACACCGATTTGCCGCCGAAAAAAGTGACGCCGGATCGTTTGCAGCGCATTCGGCAGTCGCTGCCGCAGCCGGTGTGGGAGCGCGAACACTGGTATCGGCAATTAGGGATTCCGGAAGATACGATCGTCCCCCTCACCTATTCACCCTGGGCGGAACTTTTTGCAACGGCCGTCAGGGACCTGCAGGTACCCGCGGTGCTGGCGGCGGTCGTCCTCATCCAGTATCCCAAACGGTTACACAAAAAGGGAATGGACATTAACAAATTGCATGCCGAGTTTTTAGATGAATTATTGACCGCAGTGGTTAAAAAGCGGCTGCCGCGCGCCGGTGTGCTGCAGGCGATGGAAGCCTATCTCGATCGCGGAGAAAAAATCTGGCTGCAATGGAAAAAACCGGCGTCGGTTACGCAAATCGAAAAATGGTTCAACTTGTTTTCTAAAAAGATGTTGCCGCAGCAACACGACCGCTCTCCTGAAACCGTCTATAGACGGGCCATGGGCTGGATCATGGCGCAGGCCGGCGGCCGCGCCGATGGGGAGCAGACGGCAAACATCGTGTGGAAATTGCTGGGGGGAAGTAAATCATCCTCTGCATAGTATGGGTTAATGTAACAGTTCATTGCTGTTGAAATATCTTTCCGGATGTCATTCCTGAACGAATCTTTTTGAAAAAACCTCAAAGGTAACCTTCGTCATACGTCCGCATCTTTACCGGCCGGAAGGTGTGGGGAACAAGTCCGCAAAATCTCAAAAAAGTCCCCTCGCCGGCGCGCGCGAAAGGGTCAGGGTGTGGCTAACGCATTATTTTAATATGAATTATATAGAGCTCACCTGGAAAGAGTACTCCACACATATTCAAACCATTAAATCTTTTTGAACAACATCGGGTTTTAGACCATCAAACACGCGCAAGCTGACCGCATGGGAGGCGTCGAGGGGATATTCTATGTCCAATCATAGCTCGTTTCATACGGCATAACCTTCGGCTTGTCAGGAGGATGGTTGCACCATGACATAAGTGGGCTGTGGTTGAATCCGGGGCATCGGTACGAGGATTACGGCCGAAGGCCTAGCGGAATTATCGCAGGCAGTTCCCGTTTTGGCTGGTGATTGCGAGTTGGGGATGGTAAAAATGCCGTTATTCGCTCAAGGACATGAAAAAAGATTGTCATTGCGAATCCGCCGGAGGCGGAGGAAGCAATCTCCGCCATGTCCTTAGAAGCGGAAAAGCGGAGTGTGATGTTTTATCAAAACGGCGTTTGATCGAAGCAATATCAGTACTGTCCCCAGTTGAACACGATAGTCTCTCCTTATTTCACAATTAACAGAAAAAAAATGTTACCGCGAGCGCAGCAATCGAGCATAAATTCCCAGACGGGGTGTGTTGGAGCGTGGCGGTCTCCGCTGAAAAGGCATTGGACAAAGATAGTCACCTTATGGAGGAGATTGCTTCGTTCCAACGCAGTTTTGATGATAAAGGATGGAACATTTCCTCCACTCGCAATGACATTCTTTTTTTGTCCTTTCGTTAATAATGGCAGTTTTGCTATAAACAACTCGCGATGACATCGTTGTATTGTGTCCTAATTATTCCCTTGAAAGTAAAGAGTATTTTTTCAGCGGCACATCTAATGCCGCTGAAAAAATTCAGAGATCGTCCGGCAGATCCCTGCCGGACGGAATGCCGCGGCGGGATTCCCATGCCGCAATCAGCCAAAGCAAGCCGAATCACATTTTGTAAAAGACCCCCTACCTTCTGCCGGAAGACAGGGGGCCAGGGCTAATCGCATCGACGCTATGCAATCCGTCGGGACGGATGTCCTCTGCCCGGCTCCCGCGACCAAGCAATCTACGACGCGATCGAACGAACCCCATCACCCCTACCCTCTCCCCCATCCAGAAACAGGATGGGGGAGAGGGCGGTGCAGGGATCAGGATTATCCTATCATTACCACATAGACGTCAAATTCCTGAGGAAACGCCAGAGGCGTGCCAGGATTATAGCTTTTCATGGCACAACCGACAAACCCCGGAGGGGTGGCAGGATTTTGATGGTTGTATCGTGTCACTCCTTCGGGGTTTATGGGATTTTGTTCGGTATTTCTATAATTGTTTCGCCCTTTCGAAGCTCTTCAAGAATGTCCGCGGCGGCATGGCATAGTTTCAGGCAGCGAACCCTGTCGGGCTTTCTCGCCGCAATACCGTTTCCGCCTGAAATTTCCCTTGCATTTTATATAAATGTACGTTACTTTTAATCAGCTCTTTTACATCGACATCGTTAGGGGTGTCTCGCCACCTTATTCTGCGAGTCTGAGAACAAACCCTGTGTCCCAAAGGACGATGACCTGATCTGGATAATACCAGCGTAGGCAAACTTTTTTATATACTTTCGGATGGGCTCACCGTGAAGGTGAATCCCATCCCGTATTCAAGCCGTCGGATCATCGACGGCTTTTTTTTTATTACCCCAGGAGGTATATCATGAACCTTCGCAACTTCATTTTTCTATATATTTTATCAATTTGCACC
>JAFGSU010000047.1 GCA_016934435.1 Candidatus Zhuqueibacterota bacterium
AAAAACACTGAGCTAAAAAATTAATCAAAAGGAATATTGCATAATGAAATTTTTTATATTAGCTTTATTAACATTAATTGTATCCACTACAAATGACTATAAAAATCCCAACGCATCTGTAAAAGACAGGGTCAATGATATTTTATCGCAAATGACAGTGGAAGAAAAGATCGATTATATAGGTGGTGTAAAAGAGTTTTATATTCGTGAAATTCCCCGTCTCGGCTTGCCAAAGATAAAAATGTCTGACGGGCCGGTCGGTGCGAGAAACGATGGACCGACAACGGCGTACCCGGCAGGTATTTTAGCGGCAGCAACCTGGGATACCACACTCTTGAGACAAATGGGAATCGGCCTTGGCCAGGATGCCCGGGCAAGAGGAACGCATATTTTGCTGGGCCCCGGCGTCAATATATATCGGGCACCCATGTGCGGGAGAAATTTCGAGTATTTTGGCGAAGATCCATTTCTTGCCGGACAATTGGCTGTTTCTTACATTCACGGTGTCCAAAGCCAGGGTGTTGCAGCTTGTGTGAAACATTTTGCCGCCAATAACCAGGAATGGGATCGTTACAGTGTCAGCTCCGAAGTGGATGAACGCACACTGCAGGAAATCTATTTGCCGGCTTTTAAAGCAGCGGTTCAGCAGGCCAAAGTGGCTTCGGTGATGAATAGTTATAACCTGCTGAATGGTGAGCACGCCACTCAGAATAGTCATCTGAATAATGATATTCTGAAAAATCAATGGAGTTTTGACGGTATTTTAATGTCGGACTGGGGTTCAACCCATGATGGACTGGCAGCGGCGCTCGGCGGACTGGACCTGGAAATGCCCCGCGGCGATCATATGAACCGGGAAAATCTGCTCACGGCGATTGAAAACGGCAGCCTGGCTAAAGAGGTCATTGATGATAAAGTACGGCGCATTTTGCGCATTATTTTCCGGTTTGGATTTTATGACCGGGTGCAAAAAGATTCTACAATTTTGCTAAACAATCCTGAAACCGGCAAAATTGCTCTTGAACTGGCACGCAATGGCATTGTTTTGCTTAAAAATAAAAACAACATACTGCCGATGAATCCCCAGCAGGTAAAATCGATTGCCGTGATCGGCCAGAATGCCACTGCCTATGTCAGCGGCGGCGGCAGTTCCTGGACTTTTCCATTTGAAAAAGTGACGCTTGTCGATGGATTGAAAAATCTGTTGGGCGCTGGTGTGACCATCACGTACCATCCCGGATTCCCGACAGTAGTTGATTATTCTAAATTATCCCTGTTTTATGAGGGTACTGGCTCCGGTACCAGGGGTTTAAAAGGAGAATATTTTAAAAACAAAGACCTGACCGGCAGCCCTGATTATACCCGGATTGATAAAATTATCAATTTTGACTGGTTTACCGGCTCAACCGGTATCGACGGTTTTCCAAACGAAGGATATTCCGTCAGATGGACCGGGGTTATCCGTCCGGACTATACAAAAAAATACGAATTTCATGTGAGCGGCGATGACGGGTATCGGCTTTGGGTTGATGAAAAACTGATCATTGAATTATGGAAAGACCAGGGCAACACCCCGTCCAAAGCATCCATCAGGCTTGAGAAGGGAAAGGAATATCCGATTAAACTTGAATATTATCAAAACGGAGGTGGTGCGGCTATTGCCCTGGGCTACAAGTGTCCGTTTCCGGCAAAACAAGAGGCTGCCAGAGCTGCGAGACAGGCGGATGCTGCCATTCTTTGCATGGGTTTTAATGGTGATGTGGAAAAGGAAGGCATCGATCGTCCGTTTGAACTTCCCGAAGGTCAGGATGAATTGATCGGTGCTGTAGCCAAAGCCAATTCCAATACTGTGGTTGTGATGTATTCCGGCGGCAATGTGGATATGCAGAAATGGCTCAGGCATGTGAATGCACTGGTTCAGGTGTGGCATCCCGGGCAGGCCGGTGGGACGGCTATTGCTGAAATTTTATTCGGCAAAGTGAATCCGGGCGGAAAATTGCCGGTGACTTTAGAAAAGAAATGGAAGGATAATCCGGTCTATAAAACTTATTACGATCCGGATGGTGATAAAAAGACACCATATATGGAAGGTATCTATGTGGGTTACCGGGGATATGAAAAAAATAATATCAAACCGCAATTTCCGTTTGGATTTGGATTATCTTATACTACATTCACATACAGTGATTTGAAAGTTGAAAAAATCGCTGACAATGAATTTATGGTTAATCTGGCCGTGACCAATACCGGTAAGGTGGCCGGTGATGAAATCGTACAGCTTTATGTCAGTCCGCAACAATGTTCGGTCGACCGTCCGGCAAAAGAGCTCAAGGGATTTGCACGAGTTAAACTGAATCCGGGCGAGTCTAAAATCGTCAGTCTGCGGCTGGATAAAAATTCTTTTCAATTCTATCATCCGGTTAAAAACCAATGGGGTGTTGAGCCAGGTGATTTTGAGCTGCTTATCGGTGCATCGTCCGTTGATATCCGGCTGAAGACACTGGTGAGGAATTGAAGAAGCAAGATTAAAGAGGAAAGTAGCAAGCCTCTGAGCTGAGTCATGTGTAGAGCATAGTGCGCAAGATGGATGACGGATGAAAGATGCCGGAAGCCCGGGGACAGACAGGCAACTGTGAATTGTCATCGATCATAGCCGAAAGCTGATCGCTCTTTCGTCGCACGTCGTAAAACAAGGGAAATTGCCGAAAAGGTTGTAAAATGTAATCAGCAAGCTTTAAGAGGGTCTAATTTTTCAAAAGCCAACCTAACTTACTTAAGGAGTAAAAGAGTATGAAACATTTCCTAATATTTTGTATGAGCAGTCTGTTTATGCTAGGCATTGGATTTGCTCAGGTGAAATATCAGCCACCGGAAGGAGAATGGATATATCAATATCATGGCGAGGGGCAGGAATCCGATCCAATTTATGCACTCGATGAATTATGGAATCATGAAAATGGTTCAGATGCCTGGGATGAGTCCTTAATTGGCGAAGGCAATCCGGGCGGTATTAAAGCAATGGAAGAAGAGGTAAGCGGGTATGTGACGAAATTTTTAAGAATCCAGGATCCCGGTAATCCAACTCAATACGGTATATCGGATCCTTCTAATCGAAAAATTTTCTTTGGCTACAGTATATCACAATTTGATAACATCCCAAATATTGACACATTTTTGGATGATGGCGTCACTTTTTCTTTTCGGGCAAGAATTGCAGTTCCAAAAGATGGGGATATCGATGATTTGCATCCGGGCGACGGAAGCGGTATTGTGCCCTGGCCTGAAACAGGTGATGGTTATCTGCTGCACAATGGCGGCAAGGGAAGTTTCGGCTTGTTTCAAGGCAGTGGCTCAATTATTTCTTTTTGTTTAGCCACAAAAACAGACCATGCCTATCTGGATACGACTGCCCAGGAAGGACTCATTATGAATCGTGCGGTTGGTAATGTCGTCAATGGCAGTTTACCTGGCAGTTCGGTTGATTGGGATGGCCAGCCTATCGATAGTACAAATGCCCAGACGGTTAACTTGTTGCCTCTGGATCCCCGTGAGTGGCACGAATTCTAGATCACGATCCAGGCGACGACTTCAGATGTTGGAACGCACCTGGTTAAAATCTATAAAGATGGTGAGCTGCAAGCGACTGACTTTATCGTAACCGCTGGCAATGGGCCTGACTATGGTGCCACTTCATACATGATTTTAGCGACTGGCGGAACCGGCCAATCCGGCTGCATTGATGTCGACTATATAGCCTACACAACAGGTGTTATCGAACCGAAATTAGCCAGTGCGGTTGAGAATAGAATTGCCTTTCAACCCAATGAGTATATGTTGTCGCAGAATTTCCCTAATCCGTTTAATCCGTCAACAAAGATCGATTTTGCACTGGAGAAAAAGGGATTTGTTTCTTTAAAAGTCTATGATGTTCTCGGCCGGGAAATTTCGACACTC
>JAFGSU010000491.1 GCA_016934435.1 Candidatus Zhuqueibacterota bacterium
GGAACAACCCTTGTGGGTGCATCGGCGGGCGCCCTTGCAGGCGCCATAGCCGGTGTCGGTGTTGGTGCGGTTCCCGGAGCGGTTGCTGGCGGCCATATCGGTTTTTCGGCGGGCGTGTGGATATGGGCAGATCGGGGACGTTCTTCAATATATCAAAATAGCATCATTCAATCTGGTACGACTGTTTTTCAACTATCACTTTTCCCCTGCGGACAGCATAGGTAATGGCCGATTGCGTCCGGTTCAGCAGCCGGGCTAAGTGGCTCTGCGGTATTCCGAGCTTCTCCGTCGCCCAATAACAGAGAATACTTCTGGCGTTTGTCCTTCTGGCATCCCTGATGGAGTCAAATAGCTCATCCTGTCTGATGCTTCGCTGCGCTAAGCGCCACAACGTCTCTGCCATGATTCTCTGAAGTCACGCCCCGGTGAAACTGCTGTTATTTTAAAAGGTTTAATAGCGGAAGTTAAAAAGGAAACAGATTCACTCTGTTTCAGCTCCCGAGGGGTGGCGGAATGAATCGGACTAAGGTGGCGACTTGCGCCGGAATACGCACACCACTCGGAACGCGAATTTTCCACAAATCATAAAAATTTATTTAGGGTTTCGACCAGCAAATATACGGTGGTTGATGGATTGTCTCGTTCGGGATTACACGGGAAATAACTATTTTTCAATTTTTTAGCGTTATTTATTGCCATATGCTGCTTGTCCTTAAGAACAGAATACATATCGTTGTCATTTTTCTCATATTTCTTCTTCAGACAATTTGAAAGTTTACTGCCATACTTTTTACGATCAATTGCGACATCGATATAATGAAAGTGCAGATAGTACCATAGTTCGAAACATGGATTAGAATAAGCTACATGGATTTGATTAGCCGTTGCTTTCTTTATTGCCTGATTGAAGTGATCAGGCGGGAACTCATCTCTATCAAACACGCACCATACTTGGTTATATGGTTGACCTTTCTTTTCGGCGCTAACTTTACGTTCTAAAGCGTCATTAACAAGGGCAAGCGTGTTAGCGCCGCCGTCGAAATCGATTTCCACAAGTTCAATATCTATCGGAAATTTTCCGAAGTAATTTGGCTCAGTTTTCTTGCCTTCACAGCAGATGAGGATTCGTTCGGGGCCGCTACGTGTCTCAACTAGTCGATCATAACCCCTTTTTCTCTGCCAAGGTTTATTCATTGAATGGCCTCGCAGAAGAGCCAGCTCGGATCGCCGATAAAGGGAATGCCGCCAAATTTGCCTAGAATATAGTCTTTGCCGAAAGATGCTTCCTTTCTAACACCCTTGAGCTCAATCATAGAGTAGAGGCTGGTCGCCCCATAACGATCCTTTTCGGTAAACCATATCTGATCTCTGCGAAACAGTTCTTTATCCAGAAGGCCTGTGTCGTGTGAAGCAAATATTATTTGAGCTTTAGACCGATTGGCGGGTGAATGAAAAAGGGACACTATGGATCGTGTCAGCAGTGGGTGTAATCGAGCATCTAATTCATCGATCACCAGAATTCTGCCCTTATCAAGAGTATCCAATATTGCCCCCACCATGCTTAGATATTTTCGTGTTCCCGCAGATTCATCCTCGTCGAGATCAAAGATGGCGTCCCCAACTTCCTCGTTCTTTGCCCCGTATTTTCGATGAACGGTTTTCATTTCTACTTCCATCAAGCCAGTTGCAATGAGTTCTTTTTTTAGCTCATCCGGCATATCCTTGGGCAATTTTTCCAAAGTTATTTTCTCTTTTTTCCCCCGAAGGTCATCGATGCCAAGATCGGCAATACTTATCAGCGCCATGATACGTTTTTTTTGTTCGGGTTCTTTGAGCATATCCACTGTTGACCCAAGAGGGCCAGACTCGTTTATGCCGTGGATAAATCTGAAATTACGAAACCATGTCAATATATCTTTGGAAACCTTTCCATTGAACTGAGCACAAACCGATAAAAACAGAGCATTGTCTCTTGTTTTTTCCTCCAAGTCTTTGCCCTCTTTGAATCGCAAATTGTTAACTTTGAAACTATTGCCCTCGCGGACAAAAAGTTCTGCTTCGCGTGTTTTAGGTATATGGAACAGCCATTCCGACAGTACCTTTTGACGATCTACCTCAAATCCATACCTGTATTTACCGCTACTACAGATAAAGATAGCCTCAAAGAGAGATGGCTTGCCCTCACACTCGCTGCTTAGCTTGAACGAATCGATATCGATTTCTTCATCAGCCTGTGTGTCTTTTGATGAATTAATAACCATATGCCTCATGAAGTGCATTGCACTTAATAAATTGCTTTTCCCGCTGGCGTTTGCACCATAAATTACGGCACTCCTAAGTAGTTTTAAATTGCCTTCGGAGAAAGTATTGCTATCATTTAGGGAATCATCGCTGGATGCAACCATGCTCAGCGTTGCTTTATGTTTAAACGACAATACATTTGCAGCATTAAATTCAATTAGCATATCGGCACCTTTTTTAGTTAGTTTTGTATCTGTGTTCCTTAATATTTGAATCCAAAATAGCTTATTTGCGCAATATATGCAAATTGAAAGATTATAATTTGCGATTTTATTTTTAGCGCCCCAATAGGGGTATCCTATGATCCTTCCGTCAAGAAAAAAAAAGCATTTTTAAAAATGCAACAGTAAATCAGGGACATCCTATAATATTCCCCCCTTCTTTGATGTGTCTGCCATTGCCTGAAGATCCCCTTGACTTGCAGCCGATTGTCTTTTATTCTCCAAGAAAATTGCAACTTCTGCTCCTCTTTTGCCAGCGGGTTTGAACGCATCCGGCCCGGGCGCGCATTGCCAGGTGGATGCGAATTTTTTGTCCGTCGTTGTCCAGGTAACTTGAAATCAATCGTAACCAGAAAAGTAAGGAGGGTGACCATGAAGAAGGTCCTCATCGGAATCGTTGTTGTCCTGTTGGTTGGTGTCGGCATCTTCTGGCTGACGGCTGACAAAGACCTGCGCCGGCTTATCCTCCATCTGCCCACCAATAAAAATGTGCTCTTCTGGTCCATCGACCAGCGCGATGCCGCTTTTCGCGCCATGGACCAGTTGTCCTTTCTGGCCAAGACCCGGAAGATTGCCGCCGGCCCGAACGTTTCGGCGCTGCCCGCGGGGCAGCCGCTCGACATCGGCATGGATGTGGATGCCTACATGAAAGACCAGCGCACCGCCGGGTTGATCATTATTCACGACGGAAAGGTCCGCCTTGAAAAATACGGGCTCGACTTTACCCCCGCCAAACGCTGGACCAGCTTCTCGGTGGCCAAATCGTTTACCTCCACTCTGGTGGGCGCGGCCATCAAAGACGGCTTCATCAAGAGCGTTCACGACAAGGTGTCCGACTACATTCCCGATCTGAAGGGGTCGGTCTATGACGATGTCACCATTGAGCAGCTGCTGACCATGACCTCCGGCGTCAAATGGAATGAAGACTACGGCGATCCCCAGTCGGACGTCGCCCGCTTTAACGCACATAAAGCCGAGCCGGGGATGGATGTCACCGTCAGCTACATGCGCAAATTACAGCGCGAAGCGCCTCCCGGCACGAAGTGGTCCTACAAAACCGGTGAGACGAATCTGATCGGCGTTTTGGCCAGTTCGGCCACTAAAAAGAAGCTGGCGGGGTATCTGTCGGAAAAGATCTGGAAGCCTTTCGGGATGGAGCAGGATGCCACCTGGATTCTGGGGACCACCGGCCATGAAATCAGCGGCTGCTGCCTGCAGGCGTCCACCCGTGACTTTGCCCGTTTCGGCCAGTTCATGCTGAACGGAGGCCTGATTGACGGGAAACCTGTGCTGCCCGACGGCTGGATAGCCGCCGCCACCCGCAAGCATGCCGACACCTATCTGCCGGATTACGGCTATGGCTACCAATGGTGGGTTTTCAAAGAAGGCGGCTTTGCCGCGCAGGGCATTTTCGGCCAGGGGATCTTCATCGACCCCGAGCGGAAGCTGGTGATTGCTTCCAACAGCAACTGGCCTTACGCCACGGATCGGCAAGGCGGTGATCAGGCCAGGAAGCGGACTGATTTTTACCGGCAGGTGAAGCTGGCCATTGATAACGAAGCGAGGCATTCCCGGTAGACGGCGCTGATCCCGGAACGTCTGTTTGACGCTGTGTCAGGTCTTGATATATTAGTATTCTTTAATCGTCTTTTTGACCAGGCTCATATTACAAGACCCCAATTATGCACAATTATGCAGAGGTGCACGTTCCATAACCCGTGTCACCACCATCAGAAGTCCGTAAAGCCTCAAGACCGCCCCGCAGGCTCAGGCATTTTGCCGCCGCAGTTCTTTACGGAGAATCTTGCCCATGGGATTTCTGGGCAGGGCGTTTACAAATTCAATTAATTTGGGCCACTTGTTTTTCGCCAGCTGCTCCCGGCAGTATTGATGGATGTCTTCCGCCGACGTCACCGCGCCGTCCTTTAATACAATATACAATTTAATCTCTTCACCCATCACCGGATCGGGCACGCCAATGGCGACAGCGTCTGCGACCGCCGGATGCTGATAGAGTATTTCTTCGAGATCACGGGGATAGATATTAAAGCCGCCGCGGAGAATCAGATCTTTTTTCCGCTCCACAATATACAGGTAGCCGTCTTCATCCATTCTGGCCATGTCTCCCGTGTACAACCAGCCACTGCGGAACGTTCGAGCCGTTTGGTCAGGCAGCTTATAATAACCGGCTGAGACATTCGGGCCTTTTACCAGCAGTTCACCCACCTCCCCGCGGGGAACCTCCTGGTCCTGATCATCCACAATCCGCACCTCAACTTCGGGGATAGGCTGACCAATCGATCCGGGCCTGGTCGGGCGATGATGATAATTGGTGCTCACGGCGGGCGATGCTTCGGACAAACCATACGCCTCATAAACGGTGCAATGAAATTTCTTTTTAAAAGCCAAAAGGCTTGCAACCGGAAAAGGCGCCGCTCCGGAAAGGCAGCTTTGCAGAGAAGACAGATCATA
>JAFGSU010000492.1 GCA_016934435.1 Candidatus Zhuqueibacterota bacterium
AACCCTTACTCAAAGAAGTGTTTAGATATCATTCGGAACAATCCGAATGCTCTGATTCTCGATTTCGGAGCGGGCAATCCGAAGAAGGAAGAAGTCTTTGACAATGTCATCAGAATAGATTTTGTGCATTATTCCAATATTCACGTGGTTTCGAACAAAAAAAATATTCCTTTTCAAGAGAATACCTTCGATTTTATTCTTTCAGAATCGGTTTTTGAACATGTTCGTGATCCATGGCATTATGCCAGCGAACTCTATCGCATCTTAAAAAAGGGTGGCAAAATCTTGATCGACACAGCCTTTTTGTTCCCTGTTCACGGCGCTCCTTATAATTATTATAATATGACCCTTTATGGTGTCGAAGAAACCTTTAAGATGTTCAGAAAAATAGAATCAGGAGTTGAATGGTATCAATCAGCCTCTGTGACGATGAATATCCTGAGAAATTACTATTTGGCATTATTTGAAAATGACGCCATCAGACAAGAAGTCGCTTCTCTTTTAGGGACGGTTGATTTTACGAGATATGATCAATATGTCCCCAAAGAGAAGCAACATATTATGTCTGCTGGAGTATATTTTATTGGGGAAAAATAAAGGCAAGGGAGTTGGCGAATTTCTCAATGTGCAAGGTAAAATCCATGATTAAGAAGATGAAAGAGATGTTTAAATCTTTTGCCCATATTATGAAACTTAAACCTGCCGAAGTTATAGGAGATGATAAAATGGATGCTGAACAAAATGCTCAAAAGTATTGGAATGCCAATCCCCAGGCAGCCAGTCAAAGTGCATGGACGATGAATCCACTGATTTGTGAGATGATCTATCGCCGCATATCCGGTGGAGAATCTTCGAAACATTGGCTCAGTTGGTTAGTCGAAGACTATTTCCGCGGCAAACAATTCGAATCAATGCTGTCAATTGGATGCGGTACCGGAGGACATGAATTCATTGTCGCCAAATCCGGAATTGTTACGCAGCTTGACGCCTTTGATTTTTCAGACTCCGCGCTTGCACTCGCCCAAAAACAAGCGCAAGAACACGAAGTAAATATCCATTTCTACCATGATGATTTTAATACATTTACGCTCCCTACCGAGAAAAAATACGATCTCATTATGTGCGCCGGGTCGTTGCATCATGTTCGCGAAATCGAACGTTGCCTCGATATTATTCATCACGCGCTGAAGCCAGACGGCTATTTTATCGTGAATGAACATGTCGGCGATTGTTATGGGATCTATAATGAGCGTCAGGTGCGCATCTTGAGTCGCTTGCTGGCCTGTTTTCCTCAAGAATTGCGAGATCCGGGGCGTCCTGATACCTATCAAAATCCCACGATTCAACAGGCGCTGGCGTATGATCCATCAGAATCCGTGCGCTCGAAATTAATTATCCCGTTTCTCCAACACTACTTCCGTTTTGAAATCTTCAGACCTTTTGGCGGCGGCATTTTGCATCCGATTTTTTCGTATTTCAATCATATTATGAATGATGGCACAGGCGAGCATGAAACCATGATCCGATTATTGATTGCCTTTGAAGAAATTTTGATGGAGTATGGGTTTGAGTCAGATTTCTTGTTTGCGCTCTGTCGTCCCAACCCCATGTAATCATTACGTTATCGTGATAGATTTTCAGGGCGTAGTTTTATAGGTTTACAAAAATGTGCGGAATAGTTGGGATTGCTCATAAAGATTGTCAACAAATCGAAAACGAAATTCTTCAGCAGATGTCTGCGACGATGATCAATCGTGGCCCTGATGGGTATGGAGAATATTATGACAGGAATATCGGGATGGCGATGCGCCGCTTATCGATCATAGATTTGGCGCATGGCTGGCAGCCATTTATGAGTAATGCAGGGAATGTTGTAGCGTTCCAAAATGGTGAAATCTATAATTATCGCATACTCCAACAGGAACTAAAGCACGCAGGATATTGTTTTAAAACTGATTCTGATACCGAAGTGTTAGCGCATGGCTATGCTGCCTGGGGGATTGACGGTTTATTGCAACGTCTTGATGGGATGTATGCCATTGCCATTTATGATAAAATCAGAAGAGAATTGCACCTTGCCAGGGACCGTTTCGGGGAAAAACCGTTGTTTTATATCCATGCGGATGACTATTTCGTCTATAGTTCGAATACGGTCGCTCTGAATATCCTTCCCTGGCTCGATATCAAAATCGATCCAGAAAGTTTGGCGTATTATCTGGCGTTACATTATGTTCCAGGCGATAAGACGATCTTCACTCATATTCACAGGGTATTGCCGGGGGAGAGATTGTGTTTTCACATTGATGCCTTTCGAAAAAACATTCTGCCATATTACGAATTGCCTTTGCAAAACTCACTTACACGACCATCCAAACATAGACTGATTCAGACCATTGAAAGCTCTGTGAAATCGCGCTTAATTGCCGATGTGCCGGTCGGAGTTTTCTTATCGGGCGGAATTGATAGCTCTGTGATTGCGGCAATCGCCGCCCAATATCAACCCCGCATTGATACGTTCTCAATGGGATTCCATGCCTCAGAGGTTGACGAAAGCCGCTACGCTCAACAGGTTGCGGACCAGATTCACAGCAATCATCACCATTTTTATTTTGATGAACAGACCTTCATGACACTATTGCCGGAGGTGGTCTCCTCTTTAGATGAACCGGTCGGAGATCAGGCGTTGTTACCATTGTATTGGCTTTGTCGAGAGGCAAAAAAATACGTTACGGTTGTCCTATCGGGAGAAGGTGGCGATGAGATTTTTGGAGGATACGGATATTATGAAGACTTTGTTGATGATCGAAGGTTCTTGGAAAAAATCAAGACATATTTTACTCGTCATTCCCCCTCTCCGCCTCTTCTTGATAGCCTCATCAATAATCCCATCCCGACAACTCCATCGGGCTTTCCGCTTCTCACCGATCAATCTACCAGAGAATTGCTCATCGGAATTTACCATGGCGTTAATGGTTTCGAGACGCAACTCCTAAAAAAATTGAACCTCTGCCAAGACCGATTACAACGCGCGATGGCTGCGGATATATTCACCTGGTTGCCGGATGACCTGTTAGTTAAATTTGATCGCATGGCGATGAGACATAGCTTAGAAGGCCGGGCGCCCTATCTGCATCCTGAGATTGTGGCGATGGGTCTCAATCTCCCCCCAAAAGAAAAAATTTTTCGTGGCAACAAAAAACGATATTTTAAAAATATCGCCGGGCAATGGCTGCCGCAAACGATTATCCATCGACGGAAACAGGGCTTTATACTGCCGATGCGGCAATGGATTCAACAATGGTTTGCTCAACATGGCGGAGCGCAAAGGTATTTTTGCAAAATAAATTTTCCTCATCTCAATGTGAGAGAATTAGATAAACTTGTTCAAGATGATATTAATGCTGGAATATTGCGGGAAAGATTATTGTTTGCTATGATCATTCTTTTTGAATGGTATGCAGAATATACCACACGCATACAACGATTTAAATCCGCCAGCACATAAATTTTCAGGCAGAAGAAATAACTTGACAGTTTTATATTGCCTTCTATCTTGGTGTAAATTTTGCATTTGACTTAAGGAGAAAATGTGGTGAATTGTTTGTGGAACTATTCTCAATGGTAACTTTTAAAAATGCTCATAATGCTCATTATTAAGACAGTTTATAGGGTAGTGATTTTCTGAAAAATGCCTACCAAAATCTTGATTTTAGGGCAGAAGAAGTATTTTTTAAAACCGTTTGAGAGTATATGCCTTAACCTAAAGGAGGATCTCTTATGAGGACGCAAAAATTATTGATATGGGTTGGAGTTGTATTGTTATTGGGTTTAAGTGCGAGTAGTATTTATGCAGGCAGTGCAAGTCTATGGACATTGGATGTGAATAATAATTATGTAAGCGGTGTTGGTTGGGACCTGGGCAGCAATGATTGGAAAGCAAGAGCATTCGAGTATATTGATAGCTCGACTGGCAAGCTGTTATGGGCTTCTGATAGTGCCGGTGCTGCTAGTCTGTGGACGATTAATCCCAGTACAGGAGCTTATATCAGTGGATTAGGCTGGACACTGGGCGGTAGTTGGCAAGCATCAAGCTATGGAGAACTCTCTGCCTCCAGCGGCAAGTTGTTGTGGACTCCGGCAAGCGGCGGGCAAGCTAGCCTGTGGACAATAAATCCCAGTACAGGAGCATATGTTAGTGGCATAGGATGGGTACTTGGTGGTGATTGGAAAGCGACCAGTTATCAGGAAATCAGTACCTCCAATGGAAAATTGTTGTGGACGCCGGCAAGTGGCGGTCAAGCTAGCTTGTGGACAATTAATCCCAGTACAGGTGCATATCTTAGCGGACTTGGATGGACAGTTGGAGGAGATTGGCAAGCTACTGGTTATGTAGATCATGGTGATAATACCGGTAGTTTGCTATGGACATCTTTAAGTGCGGGGGCAGTTAGTGTTTGGAAAGTAAGTTCTACCACAGGTGGGTTTATAAGTGCTGTTGGTTGGACACTTGGGAATAGTTGGACAGGTCAAAGTTATGAACGGCCAAGTACTGTTGGCGGTAACAAAACATTAGAGGCTTTCAGCCAGGAAATGCTGGTAGTGAAAAAATCTGGCAGTGGTTCAGGGACGGTTTCTTCTGGGACATTAGTCTGTGATATGATGTGTTCCGATCTTATCCTCCCGTATATTGCGGGGGAGAAAGCTGATTTGACGGTGACGCCGGCTGTCGGGTCGTATTTCGCTGGTTGGCAAACGATAGACGGCGTGCCACTAGAGAATATTTATTATGCCAATCCGGGTGACACGGTGCTGGCGATTTTCGAACGGTGGTAAGGCCAGATGTTTGTCCGTGCAGACAGACAGGCTATGCACGAACATGCAGGCCGGTGTCGAAATTTGTCACGCCAGGCCAGATGTGATGTTCTCTCCTGAAAATGGAGTATGGAGTAAATAATAGGGGTTCAGTGGGAGTCGGGGCGTATGCGCAAAAAATACCCGATGGCCTTCATGAACATCCGCATATCAGAGGAGATTTGAATTATGACAAGATTATGGATTACGATTATCGGGCTCGTGATGATCGTGGGAATATTCGGAATCACGTCGGCGCATGCCACATCGTTGAGCACTGATATTGAGAACACGCCGTCAACCTTAACGGTGATGTTTCGTCCCGCACCGGAAGAATTTGGATCAGGCGCTTTGGTCAACGTCGAAACAAGGGCTAAATCGTCAATGGTCGGAGCAGCAACCAATAGTAGTGGCGCTGACAAACGATCGGTAAGCCCGGCAGCGGCTGTGCCGGAGCCTTCGACGGTGATTTTGGTGGGCTTAGGCATACTTGGCCTGTTTGGGCTGGCGCGGCGGAAAAAGAGCTAACTTTTTTAAGACGATCAGTAAAAGATAGCACTTCAGATATGTCAGCCAGGAGGGTGTGGCAGAAGATCGGAAGTGCTATCTTTGTTTGTACCGACCTGTTCACGGGCCGCTGATTTTCAAAAAGGCTGGCGCGAACGTTCTCTGTTGAAATCGGCTTCAAGTTATTTCCGGACATTGCTACCCGAATCCCGCACAAAAGCAGCCTTCCAGCAGAGAGGCTTTAAGAAATTTTTCAAGATAAGGGGCATCTTTCAGCGCGTGAGTATGGCTGAATTTGCCCTATCTTCAAGCCATCACAGGTTCAACAGAAAAAGAAATATACCGCCATTTTTTCCGTTAAGCGCGATGCAACGATTAAGGTATGATTGACTACCGTTATATTATCAGTAATCTCCTAAATAAAGTTCAATTCTATCGCAAGAAGCATAATATTTTGGTTCGTCTTGATCGGGCTGAAATCTTCGGGACAACTCTTCATGTCAGGGGGTGGGCAATCTCACGCCGGGGATATTCGGATATCCTGCGGATAGACGCCTTTCTTGATAATCAGTTTATTGGACCGGCAACTTATGGAGAGCATCGCCTTGATGTCAAGCAAGCATACCCGACTATCAAGGAAGGGGAACGCTCCGGATTTCATCTGACTGTTGACCTTGCTGACTCCGGGACAACTTATCTAAACGCGCATTTTGCCATTACAATTAAAGCGATCGGGAGTGAGCATGAAATTTGTACGACGAGAAAACGATGTCAGAAATCCGCGACATGCGTAGCCCTTCCGGTGGTGGCATTGCAGTTACCGCCCCCTGAGCGCTATCAACAATGGTATAACCTGAACCAGTGTCCTGCTCAAGAATTGGCTGCTCAATCCCAGGAGGCGCTGACTTGGGAACAGCCTCCACTGCTATCCATTATTATCCCACTTTTCAATAGCCAGCCGCAATGGCTCGATGAATTATTGCAGAGCATCCACCAGCAGAGTTACCCCTTCTGGGAATGTCTGCTGGTAGATGATGCTTCCCGACGCACCGAACATTTTACGATAATCAACCAGTGGCTCCAGCAGGACTCCAGATGTCGCTTGCTTCAACACCCCATCAATCGTGGCGTGAGCAATACGTGTCAAACGGGCGTTCAGGAAGCGCGCGGGGATTACGTCTGTATCATTGATCATGATGATCTCGTTGAACCTCAGGCATTTTTTGAAATTGCGCGGAGTATTGGCGCAGATGCTCCTGATGTCATCTACTCCGATGAGATGCTTATAGACGAAGATGGGCACATGATTCGCTGCGAGTTTCGACCAGATTTTAATTATCATTTTCTCCTCAGCCATCCCTACATTGTCCATTTAACGGCCTTCAAACGTGAACTTGTTGTGAAGGTCGGTGGTTTTACGGCAGGTCTTCAAATCAGTCAGGACTATGATCTCTTATTGCGAATCGCAGCGGTGACGCGATCTTTCCACCACATCCCGAAGGTATTGTACCGATGGCGTACTCATCAGAGCTCAACCGGACATCGTTTCATGTCCAGGGTGATGTCTCATTCACTCAATGCGATCAATCAACATTTGCGTCTTGTTGGTTTGCAAGAAGATGATGCCTGGGCTGAACACGGGAAAAGTTTCAACGCCTTTCGGGTCCGCTATCGTATCCGTCCAACTCGAATTTCCGTCATCATACCGACCAAAAATCAGCAGGACTTTCTCAAAAAATGCCTGTCTTCGTTTCAGCGCATTACCCGAATTCCCAAAGGAATCGAGATTGAATTCATCATCATTGACAATGGGTCAACCGCTCCCGAAATGCTGACCTATCTTGAAGAGCTGAAGCAGACAGGATGCCAGGTCATTCGAATTGATGCGCCATTTAATTTTTCGATGCTCAATAATCGGGCTGTTGCGCAGGCGACTGGTTCGCTGCTGCTTTTCATGAACAATGACATTGAAATCATTGAGCCGGAGTGGTTAGAAGCCATGGTAGAACTGATGAGCCTTCCGGATGTGGCTGTGGTTGGCGCCAAACTCCTCTATCCGGACAACCATAGCATCCAACATGCCGGAGTAATTCTTGGTTTTAATGGAACGGCGGCTCATGATCATCAGTTCTATCCTGAAAGCGATCACAATCATAATCTCACCCCCGGACATAATGCGGCCTTGCTAGCGATTCGAGAATGTTTGGCAGTTACGGCGGCCTGCATGTTGGTTCGTCGTTCAATATTTCAAGAGGTTGGTGGGTTTGACGAATGCCTTCAGGTTGGATATGGGGATACCGATTTGTGCCTTAAGATTCGAGCGCATGGCTCTAAGATTCTTTTTACCCCGCATGCCCGCCTTATCCATCATGAATCCGCCAGTCGGGGGTACCAGGATGCGGATTCGCACGTGGATGACACGGTACTTTTTGCGCAACGTTGGGCAGAGCAGATTCAAGCCGGCGATCCGTTTTATAATCGCAATCTCATGCGGGAAGTCACATTATTTGAACCAGAATTGACTCCACCAAAAAAACTGTTTCGACAACCATGGCTATTCACCTCAGGATCTCCCCTCCAGAAAATAGATTTCCAATGCAATATCTGCGGCAGTTTGAATGAAAATATCCCCGTGGATCAGGTGAACAACCGTGAGGCGCAATCGTGCCGTGCTTGCCATTCCAGTTTACGGATGAGAGCGATTATGTATGCGTTATCCATGGAAATATTTGGCGAAAGCCTTATTTTACCTGAGATGCCTTTTCGGAAAAATCTCAGAGCAATCGGAATGAGTGATTGGGAGGGATATGCCGGGTGGTTGACACGACGATTCTCGTATACGAATACGTTCTATCATACTCAGCCGAAATTGGATATTACGCAAATTGACGATTCTCAGGAAAATCGGTATGATTTTATTATTTCGAGCGATGTGTTTGAACATATCCCTCATCCGGTTTCGGTTGCGTTCCGTAACCTCTATCGGCTGTTAAAGCCGGGTGGATGTGTTATTTTTACGGTTCCTTACAAAAAAGAAGGCGAGACCGACGAGTATTTCCCAGAATTGTTTGATTTTCAGATTGTTTCCGAGCAAGGACAGCGCGTTTTAATCAATCGGACCAAAGATGGCCGGACGCAGCGCTTTGACAATGTAACCTTTCATGGCGGCGATGGCGCGACGTTAGAGATGCGGATGTTCAGTGAACAATCGCTCTATCAAGAATTTCAGAAGGCGCAATTCGACTCCGTGAAAATCTATGGGGAGGATGTCGCGGATTTCGGGATTCTCTGGCCGATCAATTGGGCCTTACCAATGGTTGCCAGAAAACCGAAAATCCTGAAGAATAATAACTCTTTTACAAGTAGAATCTTTTGATCCTTGACGGAAAAAATGTTAGCCACTATTATAGAATAGCAGGAACTCTTCGGAAATATAAACCACTTTCTACAATGAGGGATCACTATGTGGAAAAAACATTATTGTATACTCACACTTTTAGGTGTTTCTCTTGGATTACTCGGTGTATCAAACTATCCAGTATTCGCAACGACTTACTATGTATCCAGTTCTGGAGGGAATGATAGTAATTTAGGAACATCAGAAGGCCAGCCGTTTCAAACAATCGCAAAGGTAAATTCATTGAGCTTAGTTGCTGGTGATAATGTGCTATTTAAGTGTGGCGATATCTGGCGGGCTGAACAATTAAACGTCACAAAATTCGGGACAGCAGATGCCCGGCTTATCTTTTCTTCTTATCCTGCGGGATGTACGAATAAACCAATTATTTCAGGCGCGCAGATAATTACAGGATGGAGTGTGTATACAGGAAATATCTATAAGGCCGATCTCTCAACAGGAGCGAACGCCAGCAAATTTCCTTACGGGATCAATCAACTTTTTAAAGATAGCCAGCGATTACCGATGGGACGTTGGCCGAATATTACCGATCCTAATGGTGGATATTCAACTATTGATAATCATCCGGCGAGTACTCAAATTACTGATAACCAACTTCCTCTCGTCAACTGGAATGGCGCAATGGTCCATCCGAAAACGTATCGGTGGACTCTCTATAATCGAAAGGTCATTGGAACAAGTGCGCGAACTCTCACCCTGGATAGTGGAATCACCTGTGATGGAGGATGTGTCGGGTGGGGATTTTTCATCAATAATCACCTTAACACCCTCGATCAAAATGGTGAGTGGTATTACGATGCTACGACGAACACCGTGTATTTGTACTCGACCAGTTTTCCGTCTGGAACATTTGAAGGATCAGTGGTTCTGGACGCTGGTTATGAAGCCGGCTCATATCCGTATGGACTGGAACATGGGGGAATTATGATTGATGAGTGGGGCGCCGCTCAATCTGTAGCATATGTTACTATTCAAAATCTTGAATTGCGACATTGGTTTAACCACGGAATCGGTACGCCTGCTGGAAAACTCAATGGTATTTATCATGATGTCACGATCCAAAATATGGCGATTAAGGATGTCGCAGGGACAGGAATCCATCTAAAAACCGGGAGCGGGACAACGACTGGTGGCTATAACATGCAAATCCTAAATAACGTGATCGATGGGGCGAATCATTTTGGAATCGCGGCGTATTCTTATTATTCAACCTTTCGAGACAACACCATCAAAAATATTGGCCTGCTCAGTAATCTTGAAAAATACGGCCTGGGATGCGGCATTACGGATGTCAGTTGTGCAGAGAACGGGGACGCGATTCGAATTCGGCATGATACAACGAACCATAGCCAATCAGGGCATCATAATACGATTCGTTACAATCGGATCGAGACTATTGGATACTGTGGAATTGATATTTTTAGTCATGATAACATGGTGGACTCTAATTTTGTGAAAGGGACCATGTATACGAAAGGCGATGGCGCTGGGATCCGTGTGGATAGCAACCAGGGAAGCATAGCAACGACCGATGTCTATAATACCACAATCCAAAACAATATTGTTGCCGATAGTATCGGAAACACTGATGGGGTCGGGGTCGCGGATAAAAATCAATTTGGCATGGGAATAACGGTCGATTTGTATTCGAAGGATATTATCGTTTCAGGCAATACCGTGATCAATACAACGCTCATCGGGATTTTATTCGGTCAATCTACTGGTCAGGTTACCGGGAACACCGTGTATAATTCGGCGACGGGCGGAACCATGACAGCCGCCCTGCAACTGTTCGACTACCTGGTTCCCAGCAGCACGACACGCGTTACGATTCAGAATAATATTTTTTATGCTCTGAGAACAACAGCCTGGACATTGTATGCAACATATCTCAATAATGTCATCACCTCAAACAACAACTATTTTTTCCATCCTTATAAGGCAGACCATATTGCGTATGGTAAAGGAACTGTAACCCAAACAAATCTGGCTGGATGGCGATCTGCCAGCGGTCAAGATGCGAATTCTAAGGAACATTGGTTCACCAGCCAGGACATTGCGGAAATCTTCTACAACGATACCAAAGCGGCGAAGTCCTTCAGCTTAGGCACCACACTCTATCGGGATCTCGATAATCAACCGGTCAGTTGCAGCCTGACGTTGCAGCCGTTTACGTCCAAAGTGCTCCTGAATTTTGGCGAAACCGCGTCCTGTCCCAGTTATCTT